>NZ_JAKRFQ010000006.1 GCF_022347985.1 Photobacterium sp. OFAV2-7 | reverse complement strand
CCACCGCCATTAATGATGGTCATCGTTTGCTATTTTTATCCATGAGACATACTCACTCTCTTCACCTTATGCACGATTAGCTAAATATAAATATATTAATCATGCAGTACATGTTGACCCGGATAAAAGAAAACATATCCAGGATTAAGGGTGTGAAATATCATAATTGCCCTGTTTTTCTAAACCCCTACCCTTAACTCGACTGACAAATTTACTTCAGGAGAGTGACTGTGATGTACAAAGCCATGGGCGTCGATAAGGCAGCCATCGAGGAGAAAACAGAATCCCTGCTCAGCCAGATGACCTTGAAAGAAAAGGTCTGGCTGCTCAACGGTAACTGGAAAATGATCGAGAATGTGTCTAAATACAAGGATGCCTACAATCCGGTGCCTATCGAAACCAATGGCTGTGAACGTCTCGGGATCCCGCCGGTAGGTTTCTCCGACGGCCCCCGCGGTGTTTCAATGGGCAAGTCGACCTGTTTCCCGATCTCAATGGCCCGCGGCGCCTCTTTTGACCGCGACGTGGAACGTAAAGTCGGTGAAGTGATTGCCAGAGAGGTACGCGGCCAGAACGGTAACTATTTCGCCGGGGTATGCATCAACCTGCTTCGTCACCCTGCCTGGGGGCGCGCCCAGGAAACGTACGGTGAAGATCCCTACCATGTCGGTGAGTTCGGTAAGGTACTGACCGAAACGGTCCAGGACCACAACATTATGGCCTGTATCAAGCATTATGCGGTCAACAACATCGAAAATACCCGTTTCCGGACCAATGTGACGTTCGATAACCAGCGCACCCTGCACGAAGTCTATCTGCCCCACTTCAGGAAATGTGTTGTCGACGCCGGTGCGGCGTCACTGATGGGTGCCTACAACAAGATGGAAGGCGATCATGCCTGCGAAAGCAAAAAGCTGCTAACAGAGATCCTGCGTGAGATGTGGGGCTTTGAGGGCTTTACCTCGTCCGATTTCATGTTCGGGATCCGGGATACCAAGAAGGCACTCGAAGCCGGGATGGATGTCGAGATGCCAACCCCGGTGCACTATCAGCAAAAACTACTGGCCCTGGTCGAGGCCGGCGAAGTCGACGTCAACTATGTCGACGAGGCCGCCCGCCGGGTGATCCGAACCGTACTGGCTTTCACCACCCAGCAGGACAAGCTCAACTACGGCAAACACATGGTCGCCACGCGTGACAATGATCTGGTCGCCCTCGACGTGGCCGAGAAATCCATGGTCCTGCTCAAAAATGACGGTGATATCCTGCCGCTGACCAAGACGGTGAAAAAGCTATTGGTTGTCGGTGATATGGCCGGCAAGGAATGTGTCGGCGACCAGGGCTCAAGCCGGGTACAGTCACAAAAAGTGGTCACCTATCTCGATGCGCTCAAACGCGAGTTCGGCGACACCGTGGAGATTGTGCACTGCAGCGAGCGCGATCTGGACAAAGCAAAGCAGCATGCCCGCCTGGCTGATGCCGTTCTGATTGTTGCCGGCCTTGACCACACCGATGAAGGCGAATACCTGGTGCCGGATCAGGATGTCGACTACAGCCTGATTGCGGACGGCTACCAAAATATGGGCCACCCTTGGCTCGCCAAACTGGTTCGCTTTAACCTCAAGCGACAGAAGCTGCCGGTAGCCTCCGACGAGGAAGGCAAAGGTGTCGGTGGTGACCGTGCCAACCTGGGTATTCGCCGCTCGCAGGTCAAGGCTATCGAGGCCCTGGCCGGGATCAATCCGAACACTGTGGTCAACCTGATTTCCGGCTCGATGCTGGACATCGCCGGCTGGGCTGACAAGGTACCTTGTATCCTGCAGAACTGGTACCCGGGCCAGGAAGGCGGTACTGCCTGGGTGCGGATCTTGTTTGGCGACGTCAACCCAAGCGGCAAACTGCCTTTCTCTATCGTCCGCTCGGTCAACGACCTGTGTCCGTTCGACAACAAAGGCAACGAGGTCGAATACGGTTTCTACCACGGCTATACCCTGCTGGACAAAGAGGCGAAAACCGCACTTTATCCGTTTGGCTTCGGTCTGAGCTATACCCAGTTCGACATTGCCAACCACACGACACAGCAGCTTGATAACTGTATCCGCGTCTCGGTCGATGTAACCAATACCGGCGACAGGTATGGCGGCGAAGTTGTCCAGGTCTATGTCGGCAGCGAAGGTTCATCTGTCGAACGCCACAAAAAACTGCTTAAAGGTTTTGAGAAGGTCTATCTGGCACCGGGCGAAACCCAAACGGTTCAAATCGATGTCATGCTCAAGGAGCTGGAATACTTCGATGAAAGCCAGCAGCAATTTGTCTTTGAGTTCACCGACTACCAGCTTTATGTCGGTAACAGTTCAGACAACGCTGCGCTGTCCAAGCTTGAGGTGAGCTGCAAGCAGGAGGAGCCAAGCCTGATTGCCTGATCCGGACTTGGTCCCGACAGCGACACTATGAGGGCAGCGCATGCTGCCCTTTGTTATTCACGCCAACTACCCACAGCGAGCCAAATCAGCATGCCGCAGAACAGAAACCGCGCCAGCAAAAAGCGTACACTGATCCTCGATGCCGCCGTCAAGGTATTCCGTCAAACCGGTTACGACAATGCCACCATCGAAGCGATAACTGAGTTGGCAGGGGTGTCAAAGCGCACTGTCTATCATCACTTTTCCAACAAGGAAACGCTGCTGAGGGCCGTATTACAGCGATTTATGGTCGAAACGGGCAAACGCAAACAGATCCGCTATTCTCGGGATCGCAGCCTTGAAAGCCAGCTTAACGACTTTGCCAAGGCCAAGCTGGCTGTGGTGAACAATACGGCCTGGCTCGATCTGATGAAAATCACCCTGGGCGCCTTCGTTTCATGCCCTGAGCTGGCCAGAAACATCATGACACAAATTGATGATTCGGAAGACACCCTCGCGCTCTGGCTCGAAGCCGCCAGAGCCGATCAGCGGATTACTACCGACAATCCCCCTCTTGCCGCCGAGGTGTTCTGGTCGATGGTCAGCGGTGCCCTGTTCTGGCCGGCGATCTTCCAGGCGCCGACACTTAACCGGGCAAATGACGAGATAAAAAACGAGCTGATCAAGACATTTCTTGCCCGGTATGCCAGTGACGGGTGTAGCGGCGCGCAAAAATCAGAACCAGCGCAAGTTTGGCATTTTGACGAGACGGGATGTGAAAAATCATAACTGAATTGCCGCGGCAAAAGGGGCAAACTGGGCCTAATCACAGATAAGGACTGTCATTATGTGTAAAAAGCAGGCTATTTGGATCGTCATGATGCTGGTACTGGTTTTTCTCGCCGCAGATGATGCGTGTAAATACCGCCGAAGCAACCCCGATGCTGAGGCTGCCAGCTACTTGCTATCATGCAATCTTGACAATAACGGCTAGCAGCAGGTCTCAGCCATGTTCCTGATCTAGCCTCGTTCACAGAGCCATGAACGTAATACCCTGCCGATTGTCACAAAACGCTAGCCTTCTGCGTAGGACTAGCGTTTTTTTATCACCGCTTTATTTAAGAATAAATAACATCGCACAAATAATGTACATCGAACACTAAAAACGACTACCGGCGACTCTTAGAAATTAAAATGGATTTAAAGAAAATATATATTAATATTATTGTTGCTTTCGCAGTTAAATCCACTACAGAGAGGCGCCAAAATGAAAAAGTACATTTTCATAGTTGCCGCAATAGTTTTTCTTTATGGTTGCGAGTCAGCGAAATTGGAATTTGCTCCGGTCCCGACCATTGACTTTTATGTGAATGACGTTGAAACCAATATTGACCCCAATGCCACCCAACAAACCGCCCGGCAAGCTGAAAACGCCGAGACACCTGCAGGCTGACAACCTCAAACATTGGTTGATACTGTTCGACACAGGATAGAGCAGATAATAGAAAGGCCGGACATACCGGCCTTTAGCTATCTTTTTTAACTATCTATGGATGTGTTTTACCGACACAACCCATTAGTGACTACTGCCTTGCTCAATGGCCAGTGACGATGTAACCGGAGCCGCCGTATTGGCCGAGCTCACTGAGGGCGCATTACGCTTGTCGAACGCCTGGTACAGCTTGTCATTGATCGCCTTCACTTCCTCAACCGGGATCTTGATAACATTGCGGTTGTAGGTAATAAGGCCGTTGATCTCGCTTTCGACGTCGGTGATTTGGGTATAGACGGTACCCGCCAGGCCGGCTTCGATGACAGGGAGCATCTGACGGTGCATCACATCGGTAAATGCAGCCTTAAACTCAGCCTGGGTCTCGTTTTTGCCGTAGCCGAACGTTTTCTCGTTGAATTTTTCGCTTTCGATTGCCCATGTCTGGCCACCGTATTCACCGATAACACAGGCACGGTAGTTCACCGGATCAACAACCGGCTTGAGATCTTGCATGTACACATGCAGGTCATAGACATCGCCTACTCCCTGATCGTAAAAGCCCGACACGTTATTCACAATACGTGTGCTATCTAGCGTCTTGACAAAGTCGGTTGCCGCCGCGGCATCAAACTGGCCCCAGTATTCATTGAACGGGATCCAGCAAACAATAGACGGGAACACACGCAGGTGGATAATCATTTCTTCCAGCTCTTGATAGTACAGCGCCTTGGAAGCGTCCGAGCGTCCCCAGCCCTGATAATCGTTGTCCCGAATATTAATGTGCTTGACACCAAATGGAGCAGCATGCTGCAGGTAGTCGACCCAGAGATCTCGCGGCGGAGCAGCGAAGCCTGACGCACTGATCATATCCTGCCATACCATGATGCCCAGCCGGTCGGCATGATAATACCAGCGCGCCGGTTCAACCTTGATATGCTTGCGGGTCATGTTGAACCCCATCGCCTTTATCTGTGCCAGATCCCAGACCAATGCCTCATCTGATGCCGGAGAGTAATTGCCGTCAGGCCAGTACCCCTGATCAAGCGGGCCGTGATGGAATACCGGTTTGTCATTCAGGGTAAAGACAACATTGCCGTTCACTTTCTTCTTGCCAAGCTCGCGGATGGCAAAGTAAGTCTCGACCTGATCAACCACCCTGTCGCCATCAAGCAACTCAACAGTGATTTCATAAAGGTGCGGATTGTCGGAATCCCAGAGAATAACCTCTTGGGGCGCAACAATAATCGGGTGACCGGTTGGTACGGTAACAGAGGTCGGTTCCCCCTTGATAGTGACCCGGGTATTGAAACCGGCGGTTGGCTGATTGGTCAGCACATCCAGCATGGCGACACCGGCTTTGATATTGGCAGTCGTCACCACTTGCTCGATGCGAGTTGGTGCAACCGGCTCGAGCCAGACAGTCTGCCAGATCCCGGAGCAAGGCGTATAGCTGATCATGCTCGGCGTCAGACACTGCTTGCCAAGCTGGCGGGCATCACGGCTTTTCTCACCGGAGTCGGTCGGATCATAGACCTCGACAACGATTTCATTTTCGCCAAGATGATCGACAGCATCGGTAATATCGACAGAAAACGGGGTATAACCACCGACATGCTCCGTTTGAAACTGGCCATTGACATACACCCTGGCCTGCCAGTCAACAGCGCCAAAGTGAAGTACGATACGCTCGTCACTCTCCCACTCTGCAGGTACCGTAAACGTGCGCTTGTACCATATTTTCTCCCCCCCGTAGACAGGGCGGCCAACACCGGACAGCGCAGCTTCGACCGGATACGGTACCAGAATTTGGCCCGGGAATGCCTCGTTGGTATCCTGCATTTTGTCGAGGACATTGAACGACCAGAGGCCGTTGAGGTTCATCCAGCGCTCACGCACCAGTTGCGGACGCGGATACTCGGGAAGCGCATTGTCCGGGCCGACATCCTCTGACCATTGCGTTTTATGGTTGTGCTCAATGCTGATTTTCCAGCCTTCTTTCTCTTGTCTGGCAAACCAGACCGGCCAGTCATCCGATTGCTTGTCGCTGCGCTTTACATCTGCAATCTTGCGACAGCCAAGTAAAAAGGTCACAAACCGCCCGACAGTGCGAGGCTTATAGCGAACCATCAGTCCCCAGAAAAGAAACAGACCCGCGGCTACCGCAGCTACCCAGGCAAGAAACTGGATCCCGCAGGCCGTTACCCCAATAGCCAAAAAGGCCGCCAAGATGGCAAGCCCGATGATTTTTCCCTGCATTTCATTTCTCCCCAAAAAAGCCCTCGCGGGGAGGGCTTTAACAGTTACGTCAGCAATTAGAATTCAACTTTGCCCGTACCGGTAAATGTACCGTTTGGTGAGTGAACCGTAATTTCCTGATCCGTCATGATCCAGCCTGAGCCGTCTTTGTTCAGTTTCCAGTGCGGCGCTTCAAACTCGATACCCGTTCCCACTTCCAGTTCACAATCTTCGTTGACGAACACGCCACCGTAGTGCAACAGACCCAGGATCGGGTTGGTATGGGAGTGCGTATTGGCGATAGGGAATGACTGCATCGATGCGTACATCGCCATTTGGACTAGGGCTTCATCAAGTTTCTCTACACTGCCACCATTTTGTTGTTCTGGGATGACCTCGCCATCGGCACCGCCACCTTTGTTCTCAGGGTTCCAGCCTTCCCAAGACTCACCCGGATTAAGCGTTGATTCCGGGGCGTTCCAGGCATCGGGACCTGAAAGAACACCGTTGAAGCGATCAGGATAAGCAAGAGTCTTGTTATGCAGGCTCATCATTTCCAGGTGGCGGGCAGCCCAGTCTTTGCGACCGAACTTAGCCGCACCGGCAATCAGTTTTTCATTGATGGTGTACCAGACACCCCCGCGAGATGCCCGTCCCTTACCGGTGTGAGGGAACATGGTGCGGGCACCCAGTGGGCTGTCTTTCGCGTTGAAGTCATCGACATATTGCAGAACTGTATCAACCATGCCGGCATCTTCCGCCGCACCACACAATAGCGCAAACGCCTGGACTTCAATCCAGCAGATATCGTCACCGACGATGTCGCCATTTGGCACTGTCGCACGGGCAAAGTATTTGCCGTTGTGAGACTTGGCTACCAGCGCGCGTAGCTCAGCCGCTTCCTTACGGGCTTCAGCGGCAATGTCGTCCTCGCCCAGTTTCGTCATCAGGCCTGCGAACATCGGCAGAACATAAGCCGCCAGCGCTGAGTTAAATACCGAGCCGCCTTCTGCAATCATTGCTTCCTTATCGTATGCACCGGCGAAATCTAATACGTCATCCTGCCAGTCAGCATTCCAGATACGTGGGTGACCGCCGGTACCGCGACCAACCTCATCGATGAAGAAGCGGAACTGGCGAATAAGGTTCTCTTTAAGAGAGATTGATTCTTGATCATGAAATGGGTGGTAATATTGATCTTCACCAAATGCTTTCAAATCACCCGTCAGCGCGTAATATTCACACGCCGCCCAAAGCGACCACAGGCCTTGATCCGAAGGACGGAACGCCATCAAACTAGGTTCTTTGTCAGAGCCCAGGGTAAATGGCAAGTCACCATCTTCCGAGCCCCAGCCCAGCGTATTACGCAGACATTCAAGAGCCAGCTTAGGCTCCATGTAGGCCATTGCCGTCACGTACTGAAGCGGGTCACGAGGTGCTGCATTAATGCCAATTGTAAATGCATAGGCACACCCCTGGTTAATAGTGTAATCACCGATAATGTTATCTTTGAATACCATGCCGTAGATCGAGGACGCATTCCAGACCAGCTCGGCAGAGGTGTAAGGCAGGTCATCACAGCTACCGGCAGGCAAACGTTCAATAGCGGCCGCCAAAGTATCATCAAAGAAGCTCTCTGGCTTGTCGATCGTCCCCTCTTCAAAACGGCCAAAGCGGAAATAGAATTCTTTGCTTTCACCCGGCTGAAGGGTCACTTCACCTGTCATCGTAATCGTTGGCTGCTGCTCGCCGTCCGTTGTAGCATCGAAGCCCGGGTTGAACGACTCAATCATCATCTTGGCCGGCTCGCCGGTTTCACCACCGAAATCGTCATCACCGAAAATTTCTTGCGCAATAACCTGGTTGCCAAGAGAAACCTCATAAGAAACCTCATCAGCGATCTCTCGACGTTCTTCCGGAAGCACCATCGCTGCCGCATAGTAAGGACGAAGTGCCCACTCTTCCGATAGCTTAACGGTACGAGCTATCTGGTTTTTATCAAGGCTCACAGTAACGCGAACAAAAGCCCAAGGATGATCGCCTTCTGGCAAAATCATCTCCCGGTCCAGGCGCAGGCCTTTATGCTCAGGATGAACAGAATAGAACATAGGGCCGAAGTGGCGCTCGGGCGTCATGCCTTCAGGCGCTTCTTTGATATAAGTTCCCCATGTTGTGCCGTCGGCCTCTTCAATGCGAGACAGACCCGTACCACCATCAATATGATCGGGCTTGGTCAGCCAGCGTGAGCATTCCAGTTCATCCCACATGCCGGTACCACCATAGTTGTCAACCAGGAACGAAACCGCCTTGTTGCCGATGAAATGGAAGTTCTGACGAGTCTTAGGATACGGTAGCGGCTCCCATTCACATTCAGGGGTTGTTAGCGGGTTGGCTTTGTAGTTAAACGTCGGCAGACCATATTTCATGATCCAGTCACCAAACACGCTGTTGCCTTTGAATTCCTTAGAGTTAGGAGAAAGTAGCATTCTTCAGTCCTTAGTGTATTAGTAGCTTCTTTTCGTTTTCTAGGTTGCTTGAACTCAAACTATAAAAAATAGAACTAGCGCACTTTTGCAAAATAATAGACACTGCTTGTTAAATTTCATAAAGGACGTCTGAAGAACCCAATGGTGACGAAGTAAAGAGAAAGCCATTTAAACATATACAAAACAACAAGTTAAAAACAAAAATCATAACCAATCCTTTTCGGCGAATACCAAAGCGAGACAACAGGCACAATTAACATCACTTAATAGTCATTTATTAAATATCGTAATTGCTAGCCTGTTTTCATAGGCGCAGCATTGTTCGGCAAACTGAGTAAACCTTGTATGAATCACGCATAACGCACCCAAAACCAACGGAACATAGGCAATTAAAGAGAGGCACCATGTCCGAGCAAGTTCAACCGCTAAAAAAAAGGGAAGTCTTTGGCTACAGCATCGGCGACTTCGGCAACAATCTGGTTTATCAAATCACGTCAATTTACCTGCTGATTTTCTACACTGATGTCTTCGGGATTGCGCCTGCTGCCGCCGGCACCCTGTTCCTTGTCGCACGACTATGGGATGCCATTAACGATCCTGTCATGGGGTACTTTATTGACAAGACCAATACCCGCTGGGGACGCTTCCGCCCTTACGTCGGTTTTATGGCCATCCCGCTCGGCATTGCGTTTGTATCGCTCTTTACCGTTCCCGATACAAGCTGGGACGAGACAACCAAACTTATCTATGCCTACGTTACCTATATTGCCTTTGGGATGATTTATACCTCCAGCAACGTCCCTTATATCTCACTGGCGACGGTTATGTCGCCAAGCTCAGAAGTGCGTACCAAGCTTCTTAACGTCCGCTCTATCTTTGCCATGCTGCCTGTCTTCGTTGCAGCGGCCGTCCCGGCTATCGTCGCAGCGGCCGGTGAAGGGAACGATGCCAAAGGGTATCAGATCGCAGCAATTATCATCGCGGTAATGGCCGTTGCCTCCTGGATCACGACATTTCGTACCTGTACAGAGCATGTCGACCTGACGACAGTCACCAAAAAACAAAACGCCAGTGTCGGCAATATCCTCAAGTATCTGGTCAGCAACAAGCCGCTGCTCATTTTCTGCGCCGCCATTATTTCCCTGTTTGGCCTGTCGGCCATTGTGACCGCCTCCGGTCTGTATATGGTGAAGTACTATCTGCTGGACGAATCCTTGTTTGCCCCGCTGATGATCTGCCAAATTATTGCGACCATTATGGGGATTATCCTGGCTCGCCCTCTTATCCCGAGAATGGATAAAAAGTGGATTCTTATCCTGGGTTTCTGTATCGCGGCTCCACGTAGCTATATCTGGTTCACGCTGGATCCAACCCTGATCCTTGCAGTTTCGTTCCTGTGCAATATCGGGATGGGGATTGCACTTGGTGTGCTATGGTCATTCGCCCCCGATGTCATTGAATACGGGGAGTGGAAAACCGGGCTGCGCATTGACGGAACCTGCAACGCGATCATTGGTTTTGCCCTGAAGGTCGGGCTGGCACTGGGCGGGATCGTTCCTGGCTACATTCTTGACTGGTACGAATATGTCCCGAACTCCCTTGAACAAAGTGAAACAGCACTGTTTGGCTTCGAACTGCTTGGCATCCATGCCCCATTTGCCCTCATGGTGCTGGGGATCACGATTATGCTGTTCTACCCGCTGACCAAAGACAAGACAGACAAGGTGTCTGCCGATCTGAAAACACGCCGTCAGCTTGCCAAAGACGAAGCGATGAAGGAACTCGAAATTGGCAAACCCCTTGAAGCCTAGCCATTAGCTTATTAAAACCTGTATTCACCAAAGCCAGCCTGTTACTCACGGGCTGGCTTTTTTGTACCACCGCCCTCCCGCCGGAAAGGCGAAATGAGACAGCCAGCACATTAGCTAAATGGGGCGTTTTAGTTGTGAAATATCGTAATTGTTTGGCTGTTCGTTCTGGCGCAAAGTGAGTCCGTCCAGATTATTTTCAAGGGAATCATGATGAAAAAGCTTGTCGTAAATGAGAACAAGAAACTTGGCCAAATTAGCGAAGATATCTACGGCCATTTTGCCGAACACCTGGGTCGCTGTATCTATGAAGGGATTTTTGTCGGCAAAGACTCAGATATCCCGAACGTAAACGGCATGCGTTCTGACGTAGTTGAAGCACTCAAAGAGCTAGAAATCCCTGTATTACGTTGGCCTGGCGGTTGCTTCGCAGAAGATTACCACTGGAAAGAAGGTGTTGGTCCACTAGAAACACGTAAGCCAGTCATCAACTCTCTATGGGGCGGTGTTCTTGAGTCAAACCACTTCGGTACCCACGAGTTTTTCGAACTGTGTGAGCAGCTAGATTGTAAGACTTACATTAACCTAAACATGGGTTCAGCTTCTGTAAAAGAAATGCAGGAATGGGTTGAATACATGACAGCGTCTGTTGATTCTGAGCTTGTTCTTCAGCGTAAGGCAAACGGTCGTGAAGAACCTTGGGAACTTGACTACGTTGGTATCGGTAACGAAATGTGGGGCTGTGGTGGTATGTTTAACCCAGAGCACTACGCTAACGAGTTCCGCCGCTACAACAACTTCTGCCGCACTTACGATTGGAACGCACCTTTCCGCCGTATCGCTTCTGGTCCAAACCGTAATGACTTCGATTGGACTGATCGAGTTATGAAAACTCTTATGACCAACAATGACGGTCGTGACGAGATGGATATGATCAACGAGATGACAGGCGCTAAAGTTAGCGGTCTTGCACTTCACTACTACTCATTCCCTCGTATGGATCACCCTCGCGGCTCTGCAACTGACTTCGTTGCTGATGAGTGGTACAAAACTCTTCGCAGCGCGGCTGACGTTGAAGGTCTGGTTATCAAACACTCTGAAATCATGCGCAAGCACGATCCAGAAGGTCAAGTTAAGCTAATGATCGACGAATGGGGTGCATGGTACGACGCTGCTGAAGGCACTAACCCATTCTGGCTATATCAACAGAACACGATGCGCTGTGCTCAAGTTGCAGCACTATCTCTAAACGTGTTCAACAAGCACTCAGACAAGATCGACATGGCGAATATCGCTCAAACAGTTAACGTTCTTCAATCTATGATTCTAACTGAAGGCGACAAGATGGTACTAACTCCAACGTACCACGTATTCAACATGATGAAGCCGCACAAAAACGCTTCTCTAGTTGAGTCTCGCCTAGAAGGTGTTGAAGAAATCGGTGTTGAAGGCGCTCAAATTGCTGAGCTATTTGAGTCTACTTCACTTAGCCGTCGTGGTGTAGTTACTACTACTGTTAACAATACGTCCATGACTGACGCTCAAGAGCTTCTAATTGAGTTCGCAGAGCTTAAGCCAGAGAAAGTAACTGCTACTATCATTGCTGGTGAATACAACGCTCACAACACGTTTGAGAACCCAGAGCTAGTAACCGAAGAAGACTTCACTGATTTCAAAATCACTGAAGAAGGCATCAAGTTAACTATCCCTGCTTGTGCGATCATCTCTCTACAGGTTAAGTAATATGACTAGCAGCCTACGCGAATGCAAAGCCTGTATCATGGCAAAGATTGATGCAGAGTTCGCCGCAAACTTAGAGATGAAAATCAAGCACATTGATGAAGAGCTTAAGGTCGAGCCTGAAACGTACCAAGAGCGAATGTCGACATGTGAAGGATGTGACAAGCTCTATGAAGGTGTGTGTAGAGCGTGCGGCTGCTATGTTGAGCTTCGGGGAGTGATGAAAAAGAACGCATGCCCCTATAGCAAGTGGGGGGCTGTGGAAAACACGGTTGAAGACTGACAAATACCGCTCATTGAGCGGTATTTTTTTATCGATACTAGACGTTAAATAGTTAAGAAGATGACGTTATTTTATTCTTAGTTAACCATTCCCCAAATACCAAGTTTTATAAATCCACAGCTGCGTTGATGGCTGCGTCAAAGGGGATATTCCCAATCACCTGCACATAAGGAGGCGGCTCTCACACAAGCACTGATTACAAATTGAACGCAAATATCAATTAGAGTAAACATTCTCATCGCAAATAAATGATCTTAATAACAATTTTATAGGCAAGGTTATCAGGAATGAGAATAAAACTTATCGTTTTGGCTGGGTTAACAGGCATTTTTAGCGGATGTGGAGGTGGCGGTGACAGCAGTAATGGCGGAGGTAATGCCCTGACGGCATTAAATCAGCAAAATGCTGTGGTGGCGGCAAAGAGTTTCGAAACATTTGAACACCCCATGGCAATGTCTAACCTGATAATAAGTGCGCTGCATCAGCTTGGTGCCAATAACGGCAAAGTCAGCGGCGAGTGTAACTCCACGCTTGATCATATCGGTAGCTACTCCGTGACCTTAAGCGATCGGGTACTGTCCATTGATTTAAAAGACTGTGACATAACAGGCAGAGAAACAATAACAGGATCTGCAACTGCCAAGTTTAGTCAATTAACAAAAAGTGGCCAGTATCTGGAGTTCAGCGGGGACCTGGAAACCGGAAAACTCCAATACGACAGGTACGGAGAGCAATATACCCTAAGCTATAGCGCCCATATAGCTCAGACCATAGAATCCGCCCATACGACCAAGTTAACCATGACCTTAAATGGCAATGAGTCTGTAGTGGTCAACGAAGTACCGATGTTCTTTAATAATGGCGCTACCACAAAAATAATTGATTACAATCAGGGCACTTACGCTGTTACAACCAAAGCTGACATTTCTGCACCGGCATCGTTTAGTGGAAAATTAGCCTTGCGTACCCCCGAGCCACTTAAGGGGGTTATCGAGCAATACCCGACGTCGGGGCAGTATGAAATCCGTGGCGCCAACAGTGATGTTATATCGGTAGGCCCTGGGAGTACGATCTACTGGGCTAATGTGTCAGTCAATGTAAACGGTGTGAAAGAAAATACAGATGTAGACTGGTCAAGTATGATGTCGGGAGCGGTATTTGCTTTTCCTTCACGTCGCGGAACCAAAACCGGTGATTTTACTCGCATTGCTAACGCTGATGAGCGTTGGTATTTCCCGCATCAATCCCCGGCAATAGCAAAAACAGCCGAGCAACCGCTCAGGCCCGTTCAGACGTTGTATGTAGCCCCGGCGCCTGAACCGAGGGATCTTCTGGACGCAGAGCTGTTCGATTCTTATCACAGTATTACCCTTTCAGATGACATCTATAACATCTCTGCGGATGGGCCATGGGTTACAGTGAGATTCCTAAAGGATCTTTCTGTCGATAGCGATTACTCTCTGAGCCTAAGGGATCATGAGGGTAGACATTACGCCTCCTACACATTTGATACCAAAGAAACATTTGAAGTATCCGTCACTAAAGACCAAATAATTAACAGTAATGAGCCTGTTCTGTTAGAGCCGATAAAGGTAACCAATGAGAGTCAGCCGTTCTCTATTAAATGGAGCCAGTCATGGGGTGACAAAACCATAACGGTTAATCAAATCAACGCCACACAGGCAGCGATTGATCCACGTGAAATGACGCCTGGACATATATACCGGTTCAAAGCCCAAATTACCGACCCGTTTGGCCGCGAGTCTAGCTCTGACGTTGCGCTTATGATTGAAGACCCAATTACAGGCCGCTCCTATCTTTCGCTTGAAACCGATTCGCTGTACACGCCCGATCCGAATGTAAGCTTATTATATATTGTTGAATCATCAGGAGATATAAAGAGCAACAGTGCAGACATCCGCAGCATCGATGACGGCTGGGATGATACATATATGTTGGTTGCCCACGAGCTAAATAACGGCTATGCCAGTTCATCGATGGGAAATAGTTTTTATCTCAATAGTGAAGGAAAGTCATGGACTTACAATTGCAATGATTCTGCGTTACAACTGGATGAATTGGAAAACCAGTGGGTCGATGAAGGTACTGACAGTGAAACCAGACGCCCTCTTGGTTATCAGAGGTTGGCACTGAATTTTACCATTACCTGCGACGGAGGAACGCTAACAGGTAAGATACGCTCTCACTCTCTCATTCGGTAATTCTGGCCGTTAAATCCCCCCGCCCTTATCAGAGCGGGGGCAGATATCATCGCTTAATGCCCCCCACCAAGCAGCGTGCCCTTGATAAGTCTCACACCGCGTGCGAACACGGAAATCAGATCAAACACGGCATTGGCGAGAAAACTGCCAAACAATAATAAAGATGCCAAATCGCCATTAATCAAAATATTCCCAAGAGTCCATAGCAATACACCCACCACACTATTTTTTCCATAGGTCGTTCTTTATCGACGCTAAGCCAACTACCCATATTACCTTAAGTCAGTGTGATACCATGAACCTGCGGCGAGGCCTTTGCTATACAATACCCTTTATTTTTCTAGGATATTAAACGAGAATAATTTTAGCTACTGATTCTAATTACCATAGAAGAATACATACTGCTTTCTAGGGGCCTATATTAAACCTAGTGTGATAAGTTCTTGCTGTATTTCAGACATTACTTTTCTCGTGATCGGTTCTTTCCAAGGGTAGCTGTTTGTCATACGAATAGTCGCGCGTACTAGCGGGTGATCTAAAGTGAGTGGAACATTAACATTCGTTTTAGCCTCGTTAATATACGTATCGTGCGGCTGATTAAGAATTTGCGGATAACCAATATTCACAGCCCAATGTAACATCATAAACTCTTCAATCAATGCTTCTTTTTCGTCTTCTGCACACAGCAATTCTTCGGTACGTACCGATTCTCTCAACGCATCTTGAAATTGACTCCTGATTTCCATAGATATCAAAGAGAGCTTAGTGAGCCATTTATCTGAGGCTTTTGCGAGTAAGTCTTTACTATTTAGCATTGCCAGTAACTGATAGCCAAAAGGATAAGAGTACATGGCTTCTTGTGATACAAGGTTTATGGCCACTATCTTCGCCGGAAGCGAGTAAGGTAAAGCAAGAATCTTTCTAATTACACTAGAAGCTTGGTTGTCGAGCCGAACAGACAGTGCGACCAGTACATCTTCTTTAGACTGAATGTGTTTATAAACAGACCCCATCGATAAGCCAGCATTCTTGGCAATGGCAGACATTTTGAAGTCGATCAAAGAGCTGTCGAGGATGCATTGTGCCGCAGCATCTAGGATTAGTTGTTCTTGTTCAGCGAAAGTGTGCTTAGGCGCAGGCATAGAGTACCTTCATTCGAATAATGTTCGAAGAGATGCTAATGAATCCACGCGGTTGAGTCAATCGTTACAGGCAAGCTGCTACGAAACGGGAAAAATTGTCAATAAATATAATTTTCACTTCAATTTGTTGGTATTATATTATTGATAATAAAGAGTTATTTTCTTTTACAAGTAAACCTGTATACCTCAATTAAGATTTACATATTTTGACAAAAATATTTATGCAATTTAAATTTACCCGCATTCGAATATTATTCGAATATCATTCAGATGAGATTGCTAGTGTATTTTGATGGTGAGTTTATGCAAAAGAAAAAGCCTACTTACAAGGCTTGGCTGTTGGTGGTTTCAAGCTTGGGTTTAGTGACCGGTGGCTTGGGATATTACAAATACAATGAAATAAAAACGGCCATCGATATGGCTGAATCCTTCCCTGAACATTATGAAGTGGTCGATGCCGCGACTGTAAAAGTCGCTGAGCATGCCCTCACTGTGAGTGTACTGGGTACTGCTACGTCGCCGCTGCAAACTGAATTGTTCACAGAATTATCGGGTAAAGTTGCGTTTGTCGGGATCAAGCCTGGCGAAAGTGCAATGCAAGGGGATTTGTTATTTCAGCTAGATATTTCAGAAGAGCAAGCTCGAATAAAATCGGCAAAGGCTCGCGAGCGACACGCTACGTCTGTGTATCAACGCTATAAGAAATTATTAGCAAAAAATGCAATTAGCCAAGAACAGTTTGATCAAGCGTACGCCGATCTCATTGTGATTCAATCTGAGATAGAAGTACTACAAGCGACCATCGCCCAAAAAACGGTTATCGCACCATTTAACGGTGTTATGGGAATTCACGATATAACGTTAGGCGATTATGTCTCTGCAAATCAGATGCTCTCAAATTTTGTTGGTGTGACCGATACGGTTTGGGTGGAGTTTAGTGTGCCTCAGTTTTATCCAGAGCTAAGGGTCGGTTCTCAAGTACGTGTGAGAAATATTGATGCTTTAGGCACATCCTCATTTCAACTCGCAGAAGTGAGCGCCAAAGATACGCAAATATCGAACACCACTCGCAGTCTAAAATATCGTGCTGAGGTCAGTCGAATGCTGGCCCAATACACACCTAATACGCCATTGGAAGTCCTAATTCCTATCAGCGATAACGTGACTGTTTATCAAGTGCCAGTGACGTCCGTTAACCAAGACCTCTATGGTTCGTATGTAATGAAGCTTGTTCCTCAGGAGTATGAGCCCGGAGCTTATCGTGCGACGCGATTGCCCGTTCAAGTTATTTCAGAAACGGATGAGTTTAAATTGATTAACCAAGGCCTGCAAGAAGGCGAAAAAATCGCAGCAGCGGGAGCGTTTAAACTTTATGAAGGCCTGTTAGTTCGTACAAGAGAGGAACGTTCACACTCGAACTCACCTCTAGTGGCGGCAACGGGAGATCAATAATGGACATCTTTGTTAAAAAACCGGTGCTTGCGATAGTGATCTCGCTCATCATCATCATTGCAGGAGCGATGGCATCACAACGTTTGCCCATTTCTCAATTTCCGCAGATTGAAAGCTCGTCACTGGTTATCAGCACTGAGTACGTAGGTGTATCCGCTGATGTGGTCAAAGGGTTTGTTACTGAGCCCATAGAAAGGGTGGCAATGAGCGTGCCGGGTGTTGACTATATTGACTCAACAACCACGGCAGGATTAAGTAAGGTGACCGTATGGCTTAAACTTAATGAAAATAGCACCGATGCGCTTGCCGAGCTTAACTCTCGCTTGGGTCAGATATCTTATGAGCTGCCAGATGGTGCACAAGATCCCAGTGTGTCTGTTACCCGAGTCGATAGACCGGGAGCAACTTTCTACCTCAATGTATCTAGTGCAACGATGGATAGGGCGGAACTGACGGACTTTTTGGAACGAGAAGTTACCCCTTGGTTTGCCTCAGTAGAAGGTGTTCAGAGCGCAGATGTACTAGGTGGTCGAAAGCCAGCTATTCGTGTTTGGCTGGATCCCCTAAAGATGGCCAGTTTAAATATAGGCGCACATGAAGTGCACCAAGCGCTAAATGACAACAATGTTATTGCGTCGTTAGGTCATGTTGAAAGTGCCACTCAAAATATCAGTATTATGAGTAATGCATTGCATCAAAATACTGAGGATTTCCGCAAGTTGATCGTGAAAAAAAGCGGTGACACTTTCGTTTATCTGGGAGATATCGCTCGTATCGAACTTGGAGAAGACCGCGGGACGGATTCAGCGCGTCTTGATCTCAGTGAATCGGTCTTTATTGGGATTGTGACGGCACCGGGCTCAAATGAGATCTCGATTGGTGATGCGCTATATAAACAACTCGCGGCCATTAACGCGCGCATGCCAGAAGGGACTGCAATTACCATCGGTTATGATGGCACTCAATATATGCGTGATGCATTAAAGGAGATCTTCACAACTCTCATTGAAACCGTTCTGCTGGTTGGTTTTGTGATCCTGTTACTTATGGGGTCATTCAGAACAGCACTTATACCTTTGGTGACCATTCCCATTTCTATTCTGGGTAGTACCGCAGCTATATTATTAGCGGGCTTTGCTCTTAACCTGCTGACAATTCTAGCGATCGTACTATCTGTGGGGCTTGTCGTCGATGACGCCATCGTTGTGGTTGAGAATGTCGCCCGTCATATGAGAAATGGCAAGGGCCGAATTGAAGCGGCGCTTATTAGTTCCCGGGAGCTAATTCGTCCTATTTTTTCTATGACCATCACCTTGGCGTTGGTATTTGCACCAATTGGTTTTGTCAGCGGATTATCTGGCGCACTTTTTAAAGAGTTTGCTTTTACACTTGCGATCGCTGTCCTTTTCTCGGGTGTCGTTGCTGTTACTTTATCGCCGATTATGAGCGCCTATGTCTCTCAGGAAAAAGGTAAAGAAGGACGACTGACCCGAAAAGTAAACCGTGCCTTTGACCACCTTTCAGTCCTCTATGAGAATGGCTTATATCGTGTTTTCTCGTATCGTCGAGCTTTAATAACGAGCGCTGTGGTGTTGTCTCTGTTGATTGTTCCTTTTTACCTGTTCTCACAAAAAGAACTCGCACCAGTAGAAGATCAGAGTTCACTCTTTGTGATTTCTGAAGCGCCGTCAGGTAGCTCTTTGGACTATAGCACTCCATTTATGCAAGAGGCTGTTGGCTCCATCTTACAAATGGATGGCGTTGATAACGTGTGGCAAACCGTCACCGAATCGGGGGGCTTCAGCGGGATTAACTTTGTTCCTTATGAGCAGCGCTCTTATTCTACCTCTGACGCTCTACAGCAGATCTACTTTGCACTCAAACAGATCACAGGACTTCGTGTCTATCCCACGGCACCAATGCCGTTGCCAACGGCTGGTCAGTTTGACGTAGAAATGGTCATCCAGTCCCAAGACAGTTACACCAACATGACACAATATGCTTATCAGCTATTAGAGGCAGCACAGATGAGTGGCATGTTTATGTTTGTAGATACGGATCTAAAGGTAGACATGCCTCATGCTCAACTTGAGTTCGACAATAAGAAGATGATGGATCTGGGGCTTACCACCAAAGCGGTGACTGACCAAATTTCGTTGATGGTCTCCGAACAAGATGTCACACGCTTTGATAGTCATGGTAAAGCGTATCGCGTGATCCCAATGGTTGATAAGCAGACACTAAATAGTAGTGAGTCGCTGCTTACGTTGCAGATAAAGACACCTAATGGTGATTTTGTCCCGCTAAACAGTATTGCCAACTTACAGCAAACCATAGGGGTTCGTAGTATTGCTCGTTTTAATCAGCTTAACTCTTTTCGTATCTTAGGTGGTTTGGTTCCGGGAACAACACCCGATCAGGCATTGAATATTCTTGAGCGAAAAGCCGAAGAGATATTGCCGCAAGACTACCAAGTGAACTATGCCGGTAGCTCTCGTCAGCTGCGTCAAGAAGGCAACAGCTTATTCTCAATGCTTGCCGTCGCTCTGTTTGTGGTTTACATGGTTCTATCCATACAATTCAACAGCTTCCGAGCGCCATTGGTTGTATTGTTAGGCTCCGTCCCCTTAGCGCTTGCAGGTGGCATGTCGTTCTCGTTCCTAGGCATGACAACCATGAACATCTACGCGCAAATCGGGTTTATTACTCTCGTTGGTTTGGTGGCAAAAAACGGTATTTTAATTACCGAGTTTGCTAACGAGCTTCAGTACAAGGGCTACCAAAAACTCGATGCGATTGTGCACAGCGCCAAGTTAAGGCTCAGACCTATTTTGATGACAACCGCCGCGACAGTACTTGGGCATTTCCCTTTAGTTTTGGTGGTGGGGCCAGGTGCAGAAGCAAGGAATAGTATAGGTATTATTCTGGTCGCGGGCATGATTATCGGCACCGTGTTTACTCTGTTTGTTTTGCCTGCGGTCTATTTAGCACTCTCAGAAAATGTCAATAAACCTATAAGCAGTAGTATAGATACCGATCAAGCTCTAGTAACCAAATGAGTCCTAGATGGTGGTGGGGGAAAGCTTCCTCACCATCCTAACAATCATCCTGCGAACCAGACAAAGGTTTACTAATGATGGAAAGAAAATACAACATTGATAATCAATTCGTCTTTGCTCCAAAGAATAATACGCTTTTTAAGATAGATAACAATGAAGAGGTTACAATTCTGGGAACGAATGAAACTCGTCTACTTTGTTATCTACTAGAAAACAGCCACCGAACAATCAAACGAAAAGAGTTGATCTCGATAATTTGGAATAACCGAGATATCTATGTTGACGACTCTAGTTTAACTCAATCGGTCTCCACACTTCGAAAAGTGCTAGGAGACTCGACAAAGTCTCCTGCGTTTATTAAAACCATTCCCAAGCTAGGGTACGAATTTATTGCACCCACTAAAAACTTGAGTGAACCAAAAGTTGAGCATGACAAACACAAGCTGGAACAAGAGACGCTGGCAGCACATAACAATGTTCACGACGTTCGAGGTGTCATATCTCCTCAATACTTGGTATTCCACACGTTTTTACTTAAGTTCGAAGTTCTCACTATTGCTCTGATTTTATTGTATTTTTGGTTTTTTTAGACAGTGTTATTGAAGAGATACTGTATAAAAATCCCATAAATATTAAATGAGTGGTTCAATTATAGTGGTAGGATCGTTCACACTTTAATTTAGGAGCTCGGCTCTTGAGAGGATATGATGACAGAATTTAAAAATGATGAGCTCTATCTCGAAGATTTCTTTGATAAACTTTTTTTCCCTGATAAACATTACAGTAATATTGAATTCGAAGATTGCCAATTCTCCGATTGTGATTTTTCAGCATCGAAATTTCAGAATTGTAGATTCATAAATTGTGCATTTGAACGTTGTAATTTAAGTTTGGTGGACTTTTCAAATACAAAGCTATTCGAGCTTAAATTTCTAGACAGTAAATTGGTTGGTGTTGATTGGACTAAGGCAGCATGGCCAGTTTATCACGTAGACTTTGAGTTAAATTTTACACGTTGTATTTTAAATGACTCGTCTTTCTTTGGTCTTACTTTACATGAGCTAGTTTTTGATGAGTGCAAGTTGCATGATGTTGACTTTCGTGAAGGTGATTACACTGACTCGTCAATGACATATAGTGATTTCAAGCATAGTTTATTTATGAGAACAAAATTGCAAGGAGTCGATTTTAGTGATTCAACAGCGTACGTTATTGACGTTCTAGAAAATAATGTGAGAAAAGCTAAGTTTTCACGATATGAAGCACTGAGCCTATTAGAAAGCTTAGGGATAGAGTTAGTTGATTGATAACCTACCAAACGACTATGGCCTCATCTCTTCACATAGAATTTAGTATCACAACCATTTTGCGAACACAGGAATTTAAGGCTTCAAGGTATATTTACTAATCTCACTGTGGTGAGTTAGATCAGAATTTCTAGCTCACTTATGTCCAAAAACGTGCCAGCTATCTAACACTATCAGGTACATGGCCAAGGCAGCCGTTAGTAACAACGTGACGGCACATAGAAAGAGTCGTAATCTCGCCAGCTCATAAAATGAAGAAAAAACAGTTAAGTTTTCTATCAATAGGCCGCTAAATTAAAGCAAATAACATATTAAGCTTTAAAAATGATTAGAAGTTACGCTGTATTTAGCCAAAAAAATAAGAAAAGTCACTACGTTATAGTCTGCGCGATAATGCTGGCCATGATTGGAAGTATTTTTCTGCTCCTGTCAGAGGAAAAGATAATATTTTCGCTGGGCTTAATCATACCTGTCTTTCCGTTAGCCATCATCGCAAAAGCATCTGACTATAAAAGAAAATATCTCAATGACTAGATGCGGTTTACTCTACCGCTTAAGCAAATAATTGCCTACTGCAATGCAGCTGACGCGAAATACAACTTCCCTATAATAACATTCTGCCACATGGCCGTAGTGTTCCAAACAATCTTCAGGTCGAAAATACATCGCATCCTAAAATCGATGCGATGAGGTTTTTTGCCTACTTCAAAAGAGAACTGGGCAATTAATAATTACGATATTTAACACTCACCGCCCACTATTTTGCAAAGGTGCTCTAGGTCTGGTTTTTTCTTTTCAGACTGAATCAAGATACATCCAAACCAAGACACTATTAAAGGAAATACTCATGTCTAACATCGTTGTAGGTCAACCACTACCGGAATTCGAAATCGTCAAAGGCGGCGTGGCAACACCGGAAGGCGCATTCGAAGCCTGGGGATCTGATGAACTCGTCGGCAAAGCAACCTACTTCGTTGCCAACGCCGGCCATGCCGAAGCAAACGACATGCACCAGGAAACGTCCCTGAAGGTGCACGCTGCCGGTGATATCCGTATGTGCCGCCTTATCAATGCCAAAGACGCTCCTATGGGAGCCAGCATGTTCATCAAGGGCGAGTTCAAGAAAGGCGCCGAGGGCGATCCGGCCAACCTCTATGTTATGGACAGCAAGGGTATTGTGGCCAAGGCTTTGGGTATGCAAAAGAAAAGCTCGGTACTGGCGATCCTGGATGCAGAGGGTACCGTTGTGTTTACTCATGAAGGCGCTGTGGATACCGATACCGAAACCAAAATAATGGACGCCATTGCGGACGTAAAATAATTCACCAGGCACATCCTTTTCTTCAGGTGGCCTTCTGGCCACCTTTTTCGATCAACGCCATAGGAATAGCATGGTTACCATCAAAGATGTGGCCATCGAGGCCGGAGTCTCGGCGGCAACCGTCTCCCGCGTCATCAATAAATCCGCCCATGCGAGCAAGGCATCGGTAAAAGCCGTCAACCTGGCCATGGAAAAGCTTGGCTATCGACCCAATGCAAGCGCAAGAGCCCTGGTCAACAGAACCACCGACACCATGGGCGTGCTGGTCGGCGATATCTCTGATCCCTTTTTCGGTACTCTGCTCAATGCCGTCGACACCATAGCACGGGAAAGCGGCAAGCATATTCTTGTCGGTAATGGTTACCACAACCCGGAACACGAACGCCGGGCCATCGAGACACTGATTAACAGCCGCTGCGAAGCGCTGGTGATCCATGCCAAGGGCTTATCGGATGAAGAGCTCACCGCCTACGCCAGGGAAGTACAGGGGCTGGTCGTGATTAACCGCCATATTCCGGCTATCGCCGAGCGCTGTATTTCACTGGACAACTTCAGGGGAGCCTATCTGGCCACCGAGTACCTGATCCGCCATGGCCACCGCCAGATCGCCTGTATAGCCTCTGTTGCCGACATTGAGGACGTTGAGCAGCGGGTCCGGGGCTACCTCGCGGCTCTGCGCGATCATGGCATTACCCTGCCAGCCGATTTTATCGAATACGCCGCTCCCGACAGTGAGGGCGGCGAAACAGCAATGACCAACCTGTTGTGCAAGTCACTGGGGATTTCCGGCATCGTTGCCTACAACGACTATATGGCTGCCGGCGCACTGTCGGTACTGGAGGACAACGGGATCCCTGCCCCCGAACATGTTTCGATAATAGGTTTTGATGACGGATTGATCGCCCGTTATGTACACCCTCGCCTGACAACTATCCGCTATCCGATCCAGATGATGGCAGAGATTGCCGCCAGGTTGGCGCTCAGCCTTGCCGGTGGCAAACACCCCGCTCCTGAACCGGTGATTTGCTCACCGACGCTGGTACGGCGGATGTCGGTCAGGAAAAAGGAACAATAGGCTCCTATCAAGGAGCAGTGGCTGGTATCAGCGATGTCGGGTAAACAGGTCGATACATTTACCCAGCAATGTGTCCCGACGGGTAGCATTGAGCACCTTGAGTATCACGTCGAGGCCTTTTTCATCGAGATCCTTGCCGGCATTGAACGAAACCAGGTTACGCAGTGGCAGCTCGTTGGCCATTCGCAACTGAATGTCTTTGGAGACCACTTCCTCGCCACCTCCGGTCGCCCCACTCACAATCTTGCGATAAAGAAACTTACCGGTCGGATGGTCCTTGAGATCAGAGACCGTACTGTTGCGGCTAATATCGACCGTCTTGAAAAACGCCTCTCGCTGGACGAAACGCGGTTGCGGTATTTGGGAAACCTGGCAGTTGTCGCTGGCATACACTTCGGCGGTCAGTTCAATCTCTTCACAAGAGCGCCCTATTTCAATCAAAAAATCATCGGCGTTGACATGCCAGTCAGCCAGATCGGTGTTGTAATAGGCAAAGCAGCGTTTGTCGAGGGCAAAAACAACCTGGCGGCTCTCGCCGGGGGCCAGCTCCAATTTGGCAAAACCTTTAAGCTCGCGAACAGGGCGACTCACCAACGGCTGCTGTTCACCCACATACAGCTGGACGACTTCCTTGCCGGCAATACGGCCGGTATTGGTGACAGTGACCTCTGCCTCAAACTGGCTATAGCCTAGCTGGCGTACAACTAAATCACGGTAATCAAAGGTGGTGTAACTCAGCCCGTGGCCAAAAGGAAAGGTCACCTCATTTCCCAGCCGCTGATGGGCGCGGTACCCGATAAAGACCCCCTCCTGGTAGACAACTTCATAATCCCTGCCGGGGAAGTTACCCTGTGACGGGTCCTGCTGCTCGTCCCTGATAAAACTTTCGGCCAGGCGCCCGCTAGGGTTTACCTTTCCGAGCAAAATATTTACCACCGCTTCGGCACCGGCCTCGCCGGTCAGCCAAGCCTCGAGAATCACCGGAGCCCGGTCGGCAAACGGCATCTTGATCACCGAGCCGTTGCTCAGCACGATGATAGTATTCGGGTTACGATCCAGTACAGCGTCGATCAGGGCCAGCTGGTTGGCCGGCATGTTAAGGTGCGTGCGGTCTCGCCCTTCACTCTCATAGTCATCGGTCAGCCCGGCGCACAGCAGTACGATATCAGACTGCGCCGCCAGACAGGCAGCCTCGGATATCAGCAACGTATCAACCTCGTCGCTATCACAGCGATAGCCCGGCGCATAGCTAATGTTAAACTTGGTATCAGCAGCATTGAGCGAATCGATCAGACTGGTCACCTGATAAGGGTTGACCCTGGAGCTGCCGCTGCCCTGATAACGCGGGCTCATGGCAAACTCCCCGATCACCGCCACATTAGCGTGACGCTCGGGATCAAGTGGCAAAATAGCCTCTTCATTTTTAAGCAGAACAATGCATTCTTCTGCTACCCTCCTCGCCTGCGCATGGGCTTCGGCCAGCAAATACAGCGGCTCGTCAGCGGCTGTCCGGCACCTTTCTATCAGGCGAAACAGGTGAGTGACGGCCGTATCGATATCGGCCATCGCCAACCTGCCGTCTTTGACGGCGCTGATAACATTGTGGGGGCCGACATCGCCACTGGACGGCATTTCCAGATCCAGGCCGCCCGCCACCGCTTTCCACAGCTGGTCATTCGCCCCCCAGTCAGTCACGACCAGGCCGTCAAATCCCCACTCCTCACGCAGCACTCCGTTTAGCAAGCGGGCATTCTCTGATGCGTAAACGCCATTGATACGGTTGTAGGCACTCATTACTGTCCAGGGGCGGGCTTCTTTTACCGGGATCTCGAACGAGGCCAGATAAATTTCACGCAGGGTGCGTTCGTCGACAACAGCGTTGACCACCATCCGGTAGTGCTCCTGATTGTTGACCGCAAAATGTTTCAGGCTGGCACCCACCCTCTGAGACTGGATACCTTTGATCATGGCGCTGGCCATCTTGCCAGATAACAGCGGATCCTCGGAGAAATACTCAAAGTTCCGGCCGCACAGGGGGGAGCGCTTGATGTTGTTGCCCGGCCCAAGCAAGACGTTGATCCCTTCACTGCGGGCGGCATGCCCAAGGCCGCGCCCCATCTCCTCGATCAGTGCCTCGTTGAACGAGCAGGCAAGCGCCGACGCGGTCGGGTAGCACACAGCAGGGCTTGAGCCGTTGAGTCCGAGATGATCTGCGCTGCCGGTCTGTTTGCGCAGTCCGTGAGGCCCGTCAGCCATCAAAATACTGTCAATGCCGAGATGTTCGATGCCCCGGGTTTGCCAAAAGTTCTTGCCGGTCAGCAGCCGGGCCTTTTGTTCCAGCGACAGCCCGTCGACCAAGGTCTTGATATCTTCCATGTTTCACCCTATTTCTACGCCTTGGGTGAAATATCACCATATTTTCCTGGCCCAACAATTACGTTATTTCACAACACGATACCGCAATCTGATTTCTGCGCCCCTGCTCTATTCCTCTCAGACACGATAACCTTTTGTTAACGTGCTGGCCGTTATCTTCTCTCCTGGCTACCGATGCTTTTGAGTAGCCATGTTTTTGATTAGCGATGCCTTTGATAATTGAGGAGTGATGAGCATGAAACGGGTTCACGCATTACTGACAACCGCAGCAATTACAGGAACGGTATGGGGACTGACCCTGGTTCAGCCAGCCGTCGCAGAAAGCAACACACAGAGCATGACGCAAGATACTAGGGCACATACCGTCGAGGCCAAGGCACAGAAAGAGGAAAAGAAGTATTACCGCCAGGTGATCGCCCGCACTATCTCACTTGAAGAAGTGCAAAATCTCTTGGACGAATTCAGCCAGAAAGTCATGGATGAAAGCACTTACGCCCCCGCCACCAACGAGATTATTGTCGTTTACGAGACGTTCAACGCCGACTTTACAGCCGCGACGATCACAATGGGTTATGCCGATGTTCGCAACCTCCCACCCAGCGAGCAAATCATCCTGCCTCCGGCAGAGCAGGCCGTCTTGCTGCTAACTAAAGGGCGCTACAGCACGGCACAATATACCGATGCGTGGCATAAAATTGACTTCCAGAAGCCTGTGCGTGCCGTGGTTGAGACCCACACTCTGGATGAGCAGGGCGAACCTGTTTCAAGTCAGATGTCAGTCTACTACCAATAAGAATACGGTGAAGGAACCCCCTATGGATTTCATGTCCCACGTGTACTCGCTGGATGCCATCATGAATGCCGAAGCCTGGATTGATGATCATTTCCTGCTAATCGCCCTCGCTTTGTTTCTGGTTGAGCTGGTCCGTTACCGCTTCAAGAAGCAGCTTAGCTGGACCATGATCGGTGATAGTGCCACCAACTTTGTTACCCTGTTCTTTCTACTGGTGATACTGTTTGTGGTTGGTCTCGGGTATGTCGGAGCCTTTCTGTTCATGTACGACAACTTCAGCCTGACCCAGTTGCCCGTCACCGGATGGACCGTACTTGGATGCCTGATACTGGCTGATCTGGCGTATTACTGGGAGCACCGCTTCCTCCATAGCAACGGGCTCGCCTGGGGAACACACTCGGTCCATCATAGCTCGCCGTTTTTTAATATTTCCGTCGCCTATCGATTCGGGCCACTGGACTGGTTCTTCCCGTTCTTTTTCTATCTGCCTCTGGTATTAATGGGTTTCCATCCGTTTGTGGTGCTAATGTGCGAAACCCTGGTGCAGTTGTTTCAGACCCTGCTCCATACAGAAACCGTCAAGAAGCTGCCAAGACCAATCGAAGCAGTATTTAACACACCGTCGCATCATCGAGTCCACCATGCGACCAATCAGCAATACCTGGATAAAAACTATGCCGGAATACTGATTGTCTGGGACAGGATGTTTGGCACCTTTGCCCGGGAAGAAGAAACAGTCCGCTACGGTGTGTACCCGAGAATCAACTCGGTCAACCCGTTGACCGTCTATTTTCATGGTTACGGCAAACTGGCGAAACAGCTCTGGCATGCCCCAAGCTGGTGTTACAGACTAAAACTGCTGGCCAAGCCACCTATCTGGGCCTGGCAGCAAGAGCAGCAAAGGAAGGGAAAGTAACTTAAGTGCTCTCTCAGCCGGCATAGTCATCCAGCCCCCACGTAGGCAGGGGCTGGAACCTAGCCATATATGGATTTATTGAAAAGCAAGCTGATTACTCGTTGGCTCCGGCTCGCCACTTAACGCCTTAACTTTTTTCTCGGACACCAGTGAATAGCGTCCAGCTAATTCAGCAATTTCTTTGTAAGAAGTGATTTGCTCACCGGTAATTGCGGTGCCCGGCGCATTGGCTTTTGCCCTCATCTCATCATTGATAGCACTGGCAATCGTTTCATCACTGCATCCGGCGTCTGTCAGTCGCATAATTTTAGAGTGGTTCCATTCACGAAAAGGGCCTTCTAGTATCGACATTGGTCACGCTCCTGTCCTTCGTTGATTAATCGTCAGCTGCTATTTTGGCTGTAGTACCTGAAGTAATCGCGCCAGTTGCCGCACCGATCCCTGTCACGACAGCCTTTCCTCCGGCCATACCCAAGCCACCGGAAGCCAGACTTCCCCCCCCAAGTGCGGCCAACCCGGCAGAGGAAGCTGCCGCACCGCTTAATGTACCGCCAGCGACCCCAAGACCAGCGGCACTGGCCGCGGCACCTATCGCCGGAGCTGCAGCCAGTGCCGCTCCACCCGTTGCCACCGTTGCAGCAGCTATCGCTATTGATTTAATTGGGTTTTCAGTAACAAAGTCAAACAGATCACCAAACATAAAAGCTCCTCTAATCATGTTCTCTGGTTGCGTCGATTCGATGAGCTGATAGTAGGGAACCCTTAAAATAATATCAAGATAAGGAAATGCTACCTGTATCTTGATATTATTTTTTACATTACAAACATGATTTACTATATCTTTTATTGTTAGTTGATATTTTTTACCGATGTAATTTACATGATTACATAAATATGGAGTTAAATGATTTGTTTTTTGTATAATTTACTTATAATCAACTCATCGAATTGTAACTTGATAATTTATCAGTCCTTCAATAGAACGGTGTTCTCAGAAAACGACGATTTATTGGTAGAAAAACTCCAATAACTGTGATTCACATCACAAATTGTATTACCTAAGGGGAGCAGAAATGGCCATTTCAGAAAATGATAAGCGCTGGCTAAAGGACTACCTAACTGGAGAGCGTCCCCCTTTTGAACCTATTTATGAGGCCGTCAGTGAACAAGTCCTGTTGCTAATCTTTACGGCTAGAGCGTTATATAAAAACCAGGCATATTCTGCCTGGTTCGACGAGCAGGAGCGCTTACTAACAGCTTTAAATGAAGACCGCGACAACATTATCAGTCTATTCCCTAAACATTATTTCAAGAGCGCCCTCGAATTTATCCAGAACGAACCCGACGGGGCCGCACTGCACTTCATGAAGCAGATACACCGTGGTTATGATAAGGGGATGTCTTCCATGCAGGTGTGGGGAAAAATGAGTCATCCCGACCAAAGTAAACGCGCTTTGATCAACAGGGAAAAAGAACTGAACTATATCCAGCATGAGTTCAGCGAGATCCTGACATCCGGGGGGATAAAATGCTTGCCAATCCCCTCGGAAGCAAGGCTGGGATATTCACACCAAGACCTCTCGATGGCCTTCTCAAGAGCGCCCCTGATCTGTGAACGACTTAATAGCTTCTTCGACATCACTCATCCAGACATGCTTTGTGAAGCCATTTATACCCTTATGTATTGGTACCGGGAAAATGATATCGAGTTACCTAGCTGGCTTGAGCCGCTCAGCCATATCAGGACCTGGATAAAGCTTGAACCGCGCAACAGCCGCCACCTGCTCTCAGATATTCGCCAGTTCCTTGATGACAACCTGGCAAACTTTGCCGCGAATGTGCCGCAGTCTATTAACGAACGAGAGCTTGAGTTGTTCGTTGAGCATGTCGACTGTGCCTATGCCAATCACATCTATTACTGGATTAGCCAGGTTACAAGATTGTTTAGCCACGACTTCCAGAATCGATATGTGTGGCGGTTCAAAACTGTCGACGAATCCGGTGTTGACAACCTTTTTGGCGACGAACATGCCTGCCAGATCAAAATTAGCCGCGCTGATCTTCTCGAATTGATAAACAAAAACGGAATCGCTGATGCCGCTCACGTACTGGCTGAATCCTTATCTGCTTTTTATGTTGAAAGCCTTGATGATACGGAAAATGGCGAAATGCCACGCCTCGAAAAAGAACGAGAAGGCAGTAGCTCGAATGCGATGGGATATAGCAATCATTCCTCGGTGGTCAGTTCTACCGCTGTTACTTACCTCGACCACTTCATCGACTGGTATGAACGTAACAAAGTACTCTTTGTGATTCCCGACACAAAACGAGCCGAAAAAGCTAACATTGCAAGCTGGCTGGTTGGACTCGAATGCTACGACCTCAAACTGGGTGTCCCGTCCAAGGAAAAAACGCGACTTAAAGACGTGCTCCCCGCCCTTAGCCGCAAATATGCCAACAGTACGCATAAGAGCGGTACAAGCGAAATTTCAATAAACAGGTATTACCTCAGGGTTAAGAAGATCATCGAAAACGACGTAGCCTCACTGGTTGAAAAACAAAAGGCCAATAACAAATTCTACCCTTTCAACGGGGCCAACTTTGCCATCAAACCATTTTGGGGAAGCTCCTGACATAATAGTTCCGGCGGAGGCCATTGTTCACCGTTACCGCGATTAATTCACAAAACGGGTTCCTCAGCTATCCGCTGACAAGAAATTGTCAGCGGCAACGATGGGTAGCTCAAAAAGTTATGAAGAAGCCTCGCCCAGCTCGAACCTGCCCACAATCGCCATCAACTGCTCATTAACCCGGGCTATCCCTCCGACCTGCTCGGATGAGGCCATACTGCTCTGATTTAGCTGATTGACAATCGTATTTATCAGCGCCATGTTCTGGCTGATCTCCTGCGTCACACTGCTTTGCTCTTCCGTCGATGTCGCTATCTGACCTGATGTAGTGCTCATCTGGTGAACAATAGCGATGATATCCCCTAATGCCTTGCCAATCAGTTCCACCTTCTGTCCGGTGAGATAACACATCGACTTGGTCTTCTCCATTGAGTCGACAACAGAGCCATTTTGTTCAAGCAACCTGGCCAGCGACTCTTCGACCTGCTGAGTACTTGCCCGGGTTCTGGCCGCCAGGGTTCTAACCTCATCGGCGACTACAGCAAACCCCCTGCCGTGCTCCCCGGCCCGGGCCGCCTCGATAGCCGCATTCAGGGCCAGCAAATTGGTTTGTTCGGCAATCCCATTGATAACCTCAAGAATGGTCTTGATACTCTCGGTCTCGTTGCTCATGGTCTGGATAGAACGGCTGGTTGTCTCGACCTCGGTGATCAGAGACATAAATGCCTCAGTTCCTTCTCTGGCGGGCTTGGCCGATTCCTCGCCGACCTTTCTGGCCTGCTCGGCAAAACTGGCCGTTTGTGACACATCCTCTGCCACCGACTTTGCCGTCACGCTCATCTGATTAATGGCCGTAACAACCTGTTCCGTCTCATTCACATGCCTCTCCATCTCCGCGACACTCTGGCCCGAGTGCGCCTTGAGGGTATCGACACTGCTACCCAGTTTGCCCGACGCCTCGGCAATATCGAGCATCATGCCCTGGAGGTTGGTAATAAAGGTGTTAACGGCATTACCGATTTGGGCGATATCGTCATTGCCCTGAGTGGTTAGCCTCTGGGTAAGATCGCCCTCCCCTTCCGACAAATCAGTGATTGTCCTTTTAAGCTCGAGTATCGGGCGGTATAGAACGTTCAACACCGCAAAAGTCAGCACCAGGCTAATCATGATCAGCACCACTGCCTGGACAATAAGGTGCTCTTTCAGTCGCTGCAACTCACTCATCACTGCCACACTATCGGCATCTGTCGCCCCCAACTTAATGTGGGTTGCCGTCATGATCGACTCTGTAGCCGACACGTAGGTAACATAACTGGTATTGACGACAGTAAGTGCCACCAACAAACCGACAAAGACAACCAGGGACTTCTTCATGCCCAGGCCACCTAAGCCTAATTTCTTCATTGCCAACTGTTTCATCATGCCCTCCATAGCCTGACAAGTTATATGCGCCGTGACAGGTAAGCCTCGTAGTCCGGTACGTCTATCGCCAGTACCTGGTCGATAAGCTCGGAGTGAAACAAAAAGTCCGCCGTCGCACGGTTAGTCGCCACCGGAATGTTCCAGACGCTGGCAATACGCAGCAGTGCTTTCACGTCCGGATCATGGGGAACAGCATTGAGCGGATCCCAGAAAAAAAGCATCACGTCTATCTTGCCCTCTGAGATCAGCGCGCCCAATTGCTGGTCGCCCCCCATCGGACCGCTGATCAGGCTTTTAACCGCCAGCCCGGTTTCATTGCTAAGTAAATGCCCCGTTGTACCAGTGGCATACAAAAAGTGACGTTGTAACTTTTCCTTATTCTGTTTCACCCAATTCAGTAGATCCGGCTTACAGTTATCATGCGCGACGAGGGCAATATTCTTATTTGCAGCCATGTTACGGGTGGCTTTGTTCATCGTTTTTTCCAACCAGGTTGAGGAGGGTGCCAACATCGGCACCCTCAGCATTAAGGGGACGACAATCAGTTTGAAACACGGGCGCGTTGCTGCCCTGCGGTTTCACGGCGGGTCACTGCTACCGAACAGATCAGATAGCTGATTGAAGTGCAGAATATCCACGCCTGAGTCATCTTAAAAAAGAAATACTGCCAGCCCGTCATCTGCTCCACGCCCAGTAGCTGTAACCCCCCAATCGCCGGAAGCGTGAAGAAAATGAAGGTTAACAGGGTCCAGAACAGGCAAGCCAAAACCTTGTTGGTGGGTACCAGGCTGACAAACCGGGCTGTCAGGCTGCCTGAGCGCCAGATGTGACCGTCTTCCCCCTTGAGCAGCATTTCTTTCTTGATACCAAGCGGTAGCAACAGGCTGATCAGCGCAGGCGCAACCAGGCTCTGGATCTGGAGCTCGAACAGCATCGTCGAGTAATCGATAAACGGCTCGAAGGGTTGCAGAGCCAAAAAAGCCAGCACAGAGTTGATCACTATCGATCCTTTCATAACCTGGCCCACAAATTTATTTCTGATAACTAAAGGGATAGCAGTGGCCATTACAGCTCCTTGATATTATTTCAAACGACGAAAGTCAGTCCGCCGGCTTATATCACTATGCTGTAATTGCAATCACGATTGTTCCATTATGATATTTAACACTGAGGCTATAATATTTGTTTTTTGTGGTATCAATCTTAAAAATCAACAAACACAAAGCTAAAGAAAATAAATAAAATCAGGCCTGAACCAGACAAGCACTTAAATATTACGGACACCCAAAGCAATAAGTTACGATATTTAACAATCAATATCTTTTATTTTGCAAAATGGTTCTAGCTCTATTTTTCCGCCCATAAAATCAATCATTGTTAGATGGGAACTATATGGCACCATACTAACAAGGAACATAACGTGAAAGCTAAACTACTATCCTTAGCGGCCATCATGGCCATGACATCGGGCCTGGCTTCAGCAGCTTCATTTTCCGCTGGCGATGCACTGCCTGTTACAGCTATCGACGCCGGTGGTATCGCGGTTATCAAGGGTGATGACGTAGAATTCAAGGCATGGTCAACCAGCGATATCATGCCCGGGGTTGTCTTTGCCCAAGCCGCCAGACCGGAAGCCAACGAGCTTATCTCACCTGAGTTCAAGGCCAAAATCGAAGGCATGAAGAACATCAAGGTATACAGTATCGTCAATGCCGACGATGCACCGTTTGGCGCCGGTATGTTCATAGAGGGCGCGATCAAGGAAGGCAAGTTGGCCAAACCTGTTGTTGAAGCCATTATCGATGAAGATGGTGAAATTTTTGAAAACTGGGAACTGGAAGAGTCGAGTCTTGCCGTGATTGTAATGGGTGCAGACGGCAAGGTTGCCTATGTGAGTGAAGGCAAGGTAGGAAGCAGCGAAGAAGCCAAAATTCTTGAGGCGATTAGCGCGCTGTAATCCCCTTTTTTCGCATCCGGTAATGAATACCCATAGCTGAAAGCAAAGATGTAACAAGAAGCAGAACGAGCCCGGCCTTATGGCTGGGCTTTCTCTTCCATATACACTATCCCAGAGTCGATAATTAATGAGAAAACATCATCGATATTTCGAAAAATAAAAGCACACCTTACGCAATAATAAACACCAATGAAGCTTCACCGAACCAAATCTTATTTCATCAATTACAAAACATCACATATAAATACAACACATTCAGATCATACCTTTTGCTGCCGTGGTAAATTGAAAAAGCAATCATCAGTAAATAGAGTGGAAACAGCAGGGTATTAATTGGACACAAGGCTAGTATATGAATGATGAAGAGTTTAATAGATATCAGATGGTGACAAAGAAATGTCTGATAACGACAATGTCCTGCTGCTTTCTACAACAGGACAATTGTCATCATTTAATGAAGGCTGGATTGGAGTGAGCCTCTCTCGCGAAATTGATCCGGAGTCATATTTGTCCAGGAAGAAAACGCTCTGTAATACGAAGAGATCTCCTGGAAACCTAACAGATAAGCAATTTCCGACGACTTAAGAGAAGTATTCATCAGGTAGTGCTCTGATAGCTGTTGTCTGGTGTTATTCAGAACCGTTTGATAACCAATATTTTCCGCTTTAAGTCTGCGTTGCAGAGTTCGCTTACCCATCGCAAGCTTATCTGCAACGTGCTCTATTGACACCTGACCGCTTGGGATCAATTCCAGAAGCGCACTTTTAACCCGTTGCTCAATGGATGCTTCTCCTTCAAGGTCAGCCAGCTTCTTCCGCAGGTCTTCGTCAAACACCTTCCACATCTTATTGTTTTCTGTCAGGAATGGAAGCTGAGCATCGGATGAGTGAAAAACAATCCGGTTCTTTGTTCCTTCTTTTACTTCAACACCAAAATATTCAGCATACTCTGCTGGTTTCCTTACCTTCTTCATGGTTTCAACTGTCAGAGGAACGATTTCTGATCTGGTCGCATAGCGGATAAACCGGGTAAAGAAGGTAACTTCATTGGTACAAAGCATTCTGGGAACACTCTCAGTACACTGTTCACAGTGAATGGTGACACTGGTTGTCTTCTCGTTAATGTCTAGCTCAAGCTCCATGGGAGCGATAAGCGGTTTAAACAATTTTAGCTGCCTGATGGCAGTATTAAAGTCCGGGCAGCACAGAGCAGAAAAAATCGGAGCATCAAAGGCTTCTGCGGGAAACGATTTGGTTAGTTCAAGAGGAAGCTCAAAATCACCCAGTGCCTCTTCCAGCATACGCCAGGCACGAAAGTAGTCTTGTGCTGTGAGCTGCGGATTCTCGCGGCTATATAGGTCTTCAGGTAAACCTGCCGACTTTAGAAAATGGACAGGTTCGAGTCCCATATCAAGCAAGAAGATACGACTGCCTTTATTGAACGGGTACTTAGCGGCTCTACCTGATTTCGGCATATCTGCTTTCCATGGACATGTAACAACATGAGGCTGGGTGTCCAGCCTCTTAATGACGCCAAGATAGTTAACGTTACTTCATCTGCTTTCTGAAGAAATTATTAATACCTTCAACTGCCGGTGAGACATATTCCTCTTTCCAGTACAAATCGAAGTGATCCGCACCTTTCACAACCAAGCGGTCTTTTTCGCCATCAATTTCATTGTAGAAGCGAATCGCACCGTTGGCAGAGGCGGCTTCATCACCGTAAACAATGTACGAAGGCAGGCCGGTAAACATATCGGTATAATTGAAGACTGAAAAACTCACAACGTAGGGAGCGGAACGAAGACTAAGTGCGTTTTTCCATCTTGGGTGATAACCAGGTTTACCTTCAAGATAGTAGTCACGCATACCCAGAGGAACCGGTCTTGCGTTAGTAATTTCCTGCTCCGTTACCGGTGTTACATGCACTGTAGGTGCCTTACCTGTGGTGTAGTAACTGTTGTTACCAATGGCGCCCCCCGGAAGAACATGCTCGCGAAGCGCTTTCGTGTTTCCGCCTACCTGCTCCAGTATTTCATCTTTTGTTGTCAGGAAAGGACTTACAACAGCCATCGCTTTAACGCGGGAGTCGAACGCAGCTTCATAGGCTGCGAATCCAGCACCGGCACATATCCCCAGACTATAGGTATTTCCTGTATCGACCTGCTCTAGTGTAGAAAGGAAACTGATGCCGTTTCGGATGTCATCCGATACTTTATATGCGCTCAGTAAGACCTCTTCACCTTCACTCTCGCCAAAACCACGTGGATCAAATGCCATAGTAATATAGCCTTTCTGGGAAAGCTTCTCTGCATAAAGTCCCGCGGTTTGCTCCTTAATACCAGATACCGGAGGCGTCACGATGATTGCCGGATATTTGGTTCCAGTCTGATAATTGTCAGGTAGATAAATGTTCGCTGCGACTTTTTCACCATCACTGATATAGGTGATATGGTTAACCCCAGCTTTGAGTCCATCAGCCGCATAGGCCGTTGATACAACAAATGAAAGAGCGATAGGAACAATGTGCTTAAGCGTCTTCATGAAGAGAGTCCTCTGTGGAGCGTTAGGTTCATCGTTGTTGATGAACCTATTATTCGGTAAATCGCGACACTGATGTATGTCGAATAGTGACAAGTTAGTGTCTTATGGCGTCAAGATGACCAGAGCTTAAAACTTGTAGGTAATGCCTACTGAAGTCAGCCACTCTGTTTCATCGTAGAACTCAATATTTGAATCCGTTGAGCTATATCTCAACAGAGCATTCAGAGGGCAATACTGAGACAGCCAGTACAGAGTTATCTGCCATCTCATATTAATAACCCAACTCCAGCGCAATCAGTCCCGTTGTAATATCCTCTCTGGATGTACCGAGAAAGACTTGCTGGTTTGATTGCTCACCAAAGGTGTACTTAATCTCTCCTAGTGGAAAGACAACGGTTTCCATATCAGACTCTCCTGATGTATTAAGGGAGCCGCTTTTTGTTGCTAAGTTCGTATTGAAGTTGCTTTCTTGGCCGTGTTGTTCAACCAGCACGCTTATTGAGCCAGATATCCCTTGCGGTCCTAATTCAGCAAACGCTGGATACGCCGCAGCTATTAGCAGCGCTAATAAGTAGTGTTTTTTCATTGTCATATGGGAGTTAAAGTTGGTAGGAAGGCTCTGGATTCAACGAACATGCAGAGCCATTGCAAAAGTCATAGATTAAGCTGGCCACTGAGCGTTCAGACCAGCGCCAACGTCAAAGACATCACCAGAAATAAGTTCTGACTCAGCGCTGCACAGGAAGCGAACTGTGTTGCCAATATGCACTGGCTCATAACCACCCACAGGCAAAATATGACGCATCTGTTTTGCGCCTGCACTCATCGCTGCCCAGGTTGGATTTTGAGGAATAAGCGCCTTCAAGATATATTCGTTATCAAGCAGCTTGGTGTGGACTATGGTCGGACATACTGCGTTGCAGGTAATGTTGTCTTTTCCTAGTGCAAGTGCCGTTGATTTAGCTAAGCCAATCATGCCCCACTTTGTTGCCGAATAAACAGGGAATACCGAACTACCGGCACGACCAGTCACAGATGACATTAGAATAATACGGCCCCTCTTCTGCTTACGAAGCTGCGCAGTAACCGCTTGAATGGTCTTGATTGCGCCACCAAGGTTTACATCCAGTACCGTATCTACAGAGGCATCATCAAACATCTCAAGGCGGCCAACCTGAGTGATACCCGCATTGACCACAACAAAGTCGAGAGAACCAAAAGTACTGACAGTTTTCGCTACCGCATTTTCAATGGCCTTTCTGTCTCGCACGTCTCCCTGAATCGCCAGGCATTTTACGCCTAAAGACTCTATTTGCTGCCGAGCATTTGCCAGATCATCAACCGTTGCGAGTGGATACTTCACTGTTTCAATCTGGGCAGCGATATCAAACAGAACGATATTGGCGCCGTTTCCTGCCAGGACCTGAGCACAAGCGAAGCCTATACCTCTCGCCGAACCAGTAATAAATGCAGTTTTGCCATCAAACTCTTTCCTGGTGGCAGCGGATTTATTTGCTGCCATCGCAGAAGGAATACCCCCTGCTAACGCAACACCTGCGGCGGCGGTGCCTAACAGAATTTTTCTGCGTGATACATCTGCTGGTTGTACGGTTTCATCCGTCATAGGGGACTCCTCACTTGGCTGTCATCATTAACTAATTATTTAAATCTCTTTTCAGCGGTGAGGCAGTGCCCGAAAACGACAGTTCATCGGTAATTAGTGACAATGTGGATTGACACCAATAGACAGCAAAATGTCGCCTTCTGAAACCATGAAAGTTACAGGGAGGAACTCACATACCAAGTGAGTTCACAAGCATATGTTGAGATGACAAAAGCAGGGGGAACTGAAATGAACCAGCGACTTACTACAGCAAGCAGTATCTTGATGTAGTCGGAGTAAATCCACACAGGCCAGCTTAATTGTTCTTCGAACCCAGAGCAGAAACACTCTGAGAGAAGGTGCAAACTATCAAGTCTTAGCTGACGATATTGGGTAGTGTTTTCTGGTTTTAAGGCACGGAAAACAATACCCAACCTACCTCACAAGCGCTCTGCAGTATGACGCTTCAAAGCTTTGAAGTATTGTCTTAGATCGTCATTTAACATAAATAAGCAAGGCAAAAGAAACAGGGAAATCAATGTACCGAAAACCACCCCCCAAGCCATTGTCATAACCATAGGTGCGACAAATGGATTGTAGCCCCCTAATCCGTATGCGGTAGGTAATAGTCCAACCAAAGTGGTCAAAGATGTAATCAAAATTGGTCTGAAGCGCTTTGCGGCTAAGCCTGCAACCAACTTAGGCTCCCTATGATTTTTAGCCTGATTCAGCGTAAATATCATCACAACTGCGTCATTAACCAATACGCCGACTAACCCAAGCACACCAATGAGAGCTAGGAAGCTCAGCGGTAACCCCTGAACAGCAAACGTTGCCAGTACGCCCATAATGGAAAAAGGGATCACAGCTAATACAAGGAGAGGTTGGGAGTATGAATTAAACAGTACTACGAGTACCAATAGAATCATCATTAAACATCCAGCGAAAGCAATTCCTAATTCTGTATAGCTTGCCTGTTGCTGCTCGATTTCCCCTCCCTGATAAAAAGCAAGATCTGGAAATTCTATATGCCAATTTTGAGCGGATATATAATCGCCAAGGGCTTTATTAACCTGAAAAACATCGGTTATATTTCTGTCGATTTCTCCAAAGAGAGTTAAAGTTCTACGGCCATTGAAGTGCTTTACATCGGCTTCTCCCGGCCGCAATGCAATATTTGTTATTGAACTCAATGCAATGGGACGGCCTGAAGCATTTACAATGAAAAGGTCTTGCAACACACTTAATTGCTCTCGCTCAGTTGCTGGTAACCTTAATCGATAATAAACTCTTTCTGTGGCCAACTGTTGTTCAGAAATTAGCAAACCATCTAATGCAACTCTCACTGCATCAGCTACTTGTTTTACGCTAAGCTCATAACCAGCAAGGTTGTGATCAAGAAATTGAAGGTCCAATATGGCCTTGCCTGTTTTGCTACTGTCCCAAACCTCAGTCACACCAGGGAGTGTCATAAGGTACGCTTTCAACTCTGCAGCAACAATCTGCTTTGCCATCCCATCAGACATTATCTCGAGCTCAATGGGCTTACCCATAACAGGGGTATCTTTTAATGGCTCGACCCTCAATAAATTGTAACCTTTCTGTTCGCTTGCTAACGATTGAACCTGAGCCAGCGTGACACGCTGATCTTGCAGCACCTGATTTTGAGGTTTCAGATATATAGTGATTAAAGCCCAGGCCTGATTGCGGCCAAACGAGCCACCATAGGGATCGGTATCATGGTGTCCGATCTGACTGACAATGTTCAGCAAATCGCTTTCGGGTACCGTCATTCTGATTAAGCTCTCAAGCTCTGTGACTTTTTCGACTGTTTCATCGAAAGAACTACCATTTGGTAACTCTACCGATACATTGATAGTATCCACCGCCGTTTCAGGATAAAGCTGAAATCGAACCGATGCCCAACTAATCAAAGCTATAGAAATAAAAATCACCACAATGCCCAACGTAGCAAACTTTCTTTTTTGCAGTAGCCACAAAATAATTTGATGATAGACGTGACGAAGTTTATCTAACCATGGTCTTGGAGAAGCCTTAAAAGCACTGTGGGCTAAATGTGCCGGTAACAAAAACTTGCTCTCAAACAATGAGGCCGAAAGCGTGATCATCACAACAACAGGAATTGCTGCTATAAATTTTCCTTCCAATCCACCCAAGAAAAATATAGGAAAAAAAGCCAACATTGTCGTCAAGACACTGACAAATACAGGAGCGGTAATATCTCTCGTACCGGCAATTGCAGCTTTAATGGAGCTAAATCCTTGCTCTTTGCGTAACTGAATAGCCTCTCCGGTGACGATTGCATCATCTACTAACATCCCTAACACCAGAATAATGGACATGAGAGTTAGGCTGTTTACAGACAAACCAAGCCATAGCATTACACAAAATGTCAATAAAATTGAAAAGGGTAAGCCCACACTGACCCAAAAAGCCATATGTCGACCGAGGAACAACCATAAAATAATGAAAACAGAAATAAGCCCTAGTAATGCATTACTATATAAGGTGTCTAACATATCATTGGTAAACCGAGAAACATCGTTAACAAGCTTCAGCTCTAAACCAGGATTAGCCGGACTACTTTCAATCAACTGGCGAATACTCGATATCGTGTTGAGTTCGTCAGCGCTGCTTTTTTTCTTTATCAATAACGCGATACCCAACTGTTCGTCAGTACGCACCTGAATATCCCACTTCTCAAATGATGGTAAAATTTGGGCAACGTCTCTTAAGCGGACTTCGTTTCCAGGGCTACTACTGCGGATAATGACTTCACCGACTTCGCTGGGCTCTTTGAACTGTCCCATGCTTAGCACCTTCTTTTCGCCAGCGAGTGAAGCGATCGAGCCACCGCTATCTCTGATGTTTCTCATCGAAAAAGCTCGCTCAATCTCTGAAAAGCTAATTCCTAGCTGCCAAAGCTTGCTCTGGTCAAGCTCAATACTCACCTCTGGTCGACGATATCCGACACGTTCAACGGCAACGACATCAGAAAGTGAACGGAGCTTTTGTTGCCAGTGCCTTGCCTGTTGTCGCAATACGGATTCAGATACCTTGCCAGTCAAATGCAGTTCCGCAACGGCAAGGTTATCAGTGGACAATTCTTCAACAAGTGGCTTTTCAATCAAATCGGATGGCAGCCGAGATTGCGCTCTGTCGACCGCTTTTTGAACGTCCGATAGTAATTTCGTGGTTTCGCTGTCGGAGTTCAAAGTTAGCGTAAGCAGAGATAAATTCTCCATACTACGGGATACTATTTTTTTTACCCCTTTTACCTTGAGTAGCTCCTCTTCGAGCGGGGCTGAAATAGAAAGTTCGACCTCTTCTGGGCCAGCTCCGGCTTTGGTTGTTGTTACGGTTACGATACCCATATCAATTTTTGGTACCACTTCGTAACGCAGTCCTTGCAGACTCATCAGCCCCATAATGACAACTAAAACCATGACCAGATGGCCTAACTTTGGCCTTTCAATAAAAAGTGACAATATTGAGTTAGTAGGTTTCTTTTCTGGACTACTCATGCTTCACCTTTACTTCAACCAAACTACCATCCACCAAAAACTCCGCGCCAGCAATTGCGACAACATCGTTACTCTTTAAACCTGAAGCGATATGAAGCTTCTCGTTTAGACCATATTTCAGTTTCACTGGTTGACGAATCGCGAATGAGTCCTTAATCAAAAACACCACGTGTTCTCCCCTGTCCACAACCAGAGCTGATTCTGGGAGTAGTAGCTGCCCTTCCAGAGGAGTGGTATCTAAAATTACTTCTGCGCCCATACCTGCCCTATATTCACGCAGGCTATTATCAAGGAGCAACTTAACCTCATAATTGCCTGTTGTAATATCGGAATTTGAAGCAATTGAAATCACTTTGGCTTTTGAAGCCCCAGTAACGGTTTTAACTATTGCTGTATTACCGAGCTGAACCAAAGACAACATTTTTTCGCCGATAAATACCGATACTTTCATACTTGCATCAACTTCAAGCTCGAATAGCGGAGTGTAGGCTACAGTACTTTCGTTGGGATCTACGTTGCGATGGCTCACCATTCCTTCTACCGGGCTATGAATCTCCCTTCGAGCCAAGTCTCTATGAAGTAAAGCAAGCTCACTTTCGAGCGCTGAAACTGACGAACGAGTCGAATCAAATTCTGCCTGGGCATTATCCAGTTGTTGTTGCGAGATTGAGTTGCTAAGCTTCAGCTCCTGCATGCGACGTAAATCTCTTTCAGCTTTAGCAAACTGACTCTCTGCTTGCTCTAATGTGTGCCGAAGCTGACGTTGTTTTAATTCGACCTTAGCCATATCGAAGCGAAGAAGTGGTTGGCCTACATTTACTCTTTCACCTTCTTCTACCAGTACAGCTTGAATGGGCGCAGAAAAATCGACATTAATCGATACTGAAGACATGGGTTCCAGTAACCCATAAAGCGCGAGAGTCCCTTTTGTTTGCGTAGGGACAATAGTAACTGTTTCTACAGGGATAGGGCTTAGTTCTGCCTTGGCGGGTGGAGTTGACTCGATACCGCTATCGCATGCCGTAAGGAGCAACACGGTTAGTAAGCCAATACAACGTAGCTTCATAATCCACCCTCTTTCAGGCTAAAGCAGATAATTTTGCACAAGCTACGCCAGTTTTCCCGACATTGATTGGGGTCGTCGAGCAAGTACCAATGCAGCATGGAGCCGCCAAAATGCGCATCCATAATCTGTACCAGTGCAGATATTTGTTTGTCCGTAAGCGATGGAAACTGCATACTCACCATATCTTTATAGCGTTCAAGACTTACTTTAGTTAGATGCTTCACCCCCTTTTTGAACTCAGGCTCAAACATCGCTTGCTGAACAAATGCCATCAATGCCTTCAGTTCTATAGGCCTTTGCTCCATGATGGAGAAAGTTTGATCACCTATAAAAGTTAAGTAATCTTCCAGTGAGTCAAATTGAATGTCGTCTTCGTCCAAATATATAAAGCCATCCACAAGAGATTGAAATGCAGCAAGCTTTAAAGCATCTAGACTCTCAAAGTGATGATAAAGCCCCCCTTTACTCGCACCTGTTTGTTTACTTAGTGCACTTGCGGTGAGTTTTGCAAGACCCAAAGTTCCGACGATTTCTATCGTCGCCTCAACAAGGCGATTTTTCATTTGTTCTGCTGCTAGTTGCTTTTTGTTCACATCAATTCCTCCTGCCGGCCTCACTTACAGCATAAAACATACCGACCATTCGTTCAACATTATGATGACGACTACTCCCGACATAATTCACATAGAGCAACGAAAGCATAGATTGACGCTAGTCTGAAAGGTTGTGCCGCAAAGTTACGCTGAAGAAAATCAATCACATCACCATGTTTATCAACGGCTCGGTAGTAATATTTCCATTGGCCTTTGACGTAGATATACGTTTCGTCCATCAGCCACAAAGAAGCCACCGGATTCTTTCTTTTGCGTGCTCGATGCACCAATAATGGCGCATATTTGAGTATTCACCGTTTTCTGTATTTGGTGTTGTTCGAAACTCTCAATCTATTAATTGGTGAATAGGAAGTAAGGTTGGTGAACATAACACCTGTAAAGTAATTTAAGCCCACCACTGTGTGGGCTTTTCTTCACCAGGAAAACTTTTACGGAAACTGCCGGCAGGGAGAAATTCTCACCACTCATGAACGAAAATCACAGAGCAATCCACACGATTGTGCGCGGACAAAATAGTTTGATCACTCGTGTACCGGAATGACTCTTAAGTACCAGAAGCGGACTGTAGTGGTCAACTAATTCCGGACAGTAAGTTAAGTCGATTTTATACTTCAGCTGGCGCGATACCACCACTATAACTGATACCTATAGAATTAGAGCTAACAGCATCATGCGATCCATATAACTCGGCATTTCAACTCTAAGTAAAATTGTCACTTTGTGTGGGAAGTGTTTTGGTTAACTAACTTTGTTGAGTCATCCGATATCAATTGAGAAAGCAACTCTTTTATCTGAACTTTACTTTGGGAATCAAACATCATCCCATATGAGATAGTTTTATTTTCCTCTCGAAAATTACTAATTTTGCCTGTAAGACCGGTGATATTATTGAAATTAGTATCCATTACTTTAATCTCTAATAACTCGTCACCTTCTAGTTTGGAAGCGTGGATATCGGCCACAAAGCAACAACCACTAATTGAAATATCTATGATTTTCACATGAATTCTTTTGCTTTTGCCTATTATTTCTGCTGATATATCAACGTCATACCTAGGTTCACTACGTAGCTGATACAGTATCATTGTCTTTGGTATATCTATTACTAGTAATGCTATTGGTTGCAAAATAATGTTCTTAATTTTTGTTCGGAAACATACAATTACCCCCTCACCACGTCTTGCAACCACTTTAACATTCAAATCAAAACCAACTTGGAAATAATTTGCTAGAGTATGGGAATCGTAGGAGGGTAACTTGAGTAGTATGTAATTCGACGAATCGGCTCCCACATACTTGGTGCTGTTGTGTAACTGTTCACCAAGCGGCGTAATAACAGTGATACTGACTAAGCAACTATGACAAAGCATATTCAAGCCAGATAAACTGCTAATAACTTTTTTTTGCACATCTACATTCGGATCTAGATTCATTTTCACCATTACTCTTAATGCAACTTATTGATATATCAACTATCGTCTGAAAAGTTAGCTGTAAGACATTCTGCAATGAAATAATGGGCTACTGATAGTTAGAAAACCTCGCCGATTACATAGCCATAAACACTAAAAACAAATATAGTCTAATAAGCAACCTTTGACATAATGATATTACGCATTCTAGGTATCTTTGGCAGGCTATTGCTGTTTTAAACCACGAAAGTTTAATCAAAATTGTACTGATAGTCTTTTTTTCGTAACTATGAAGCTCCCCCGGTGTCAACTCACAGCTTTATCACGAATCATTTCGCGTTCTGATAGACGAGCTTTTTACAGGTAGCACTATATAGAAGTCAATATCGTCAACCTTGCCGAAAACCAATCGCTTACAATCGAACGGGGATTAAGTCCGGGAAAGGAAAATATAGACCCTTCACCCTATAGGTAACACAACCAGTAGTTAGGGAGTCGAAGGCTATATATTGGCAAATAGTTTTCGATATCATTGCACTTGCATTGTAGTAATTGGGCTATTACATACAGGAGATTTTTTCTCAGTAAATCAATATGGTGCTTGGGCTGTAGAAGGAATAGGTACATATTTATTTGCCTCAATAGCTATCTTATTATTGGGCCCAGGAAAATATGCCTTACGCCCCGACCAGGAATAAGTCGAGTCTATTCTATTAATAATATATTAACAGTGTAGTGGCTACGAATTTTAGCCACTACAAAGTGAAGTTTATGAGAGCTGAGCATCAGTGGTAATCAGGAATAGTATTACCGAATAACAACCCGCTACGAAAAGCTGCCCCGCAACAAGTCAGTAGAATTATGACTACCCCTTTTCCGCGTTTGCGCAACGATCGCTGGTAAATCCTGCCAGAAAATAGCCAGACTTTTACTAATGGTAGACCGTACAACACCGATACGCGGAATCCCCCCCAATTTCTTTCATTTTGAAGTCAATTTAAAACTTACCTTTAGATGCATAACTATTGCCAAGAGCTTAGTCTGTTTTGAACTATCTGTTTCTTGTGAAAAACCTGACAATAATCACATTAAATTCAAGGCATTACATTTAATGTGGCTTTTTTTTTGAAAGCGCTTCCATGTGTTCTAATTCAGTGGAGCTAGCTGTACAACAAACAAATGAGAACTGCAATTGATGGCAAACGGTAATGTTTATCTTCTTACAGGCAAAGTAGCCTGCGGGAAAACAACTTACGCTAGGAAGAAGCAAACTGTCCCTTGATGAATTGCTCCCAGTTTTATGCATGAACTGGCGCTGTGGCTGCATTAATCAAATAGGGAAATCAAAAACAGTGGTCAATTTGGGATATGTGTAATCGGACGCATGTGCCTTGCGTTATGTTGCTATTTAATGTTCGAGGTTCTATTGATGGTTATCTTGCTTAATGGCTCAATTAATTCAGGAAAGACAACAGTTGGCAAAGCACTGTGTTTGAGAGAAAAATTTGCTTTTATTGAAGTAGATTCACTACGCGATTTTGTCAGTTGGTTGCCACTTGAAGAGTCAATTGAATTGAACTTAGAAAATGCGGTTGATGTGGCAATAAACTTTGACTTACGAGGCATTAACTCAGTAATTGCTTACCCGCTAAGTGAAATGAATTATCTGCATGTTCGTGAACTGCTTGAATGCGCAGGTATTGACGCAATTCCAATCACGTTATTTCTAGGTCTGGCTTCACTATGCAACAACCGTGGTGGAAGAGAACTATCTGATTGGGAAGTTAGCAGAATCGGTGAGTTGGTCGATCTGGGTATCGCTAAGCCTGACTTTTCTCATATCATTGATAACTCAGAAATATCTGTAGATGAAACGGTTGATAAAGTATTAGACATAGTGTCAGGCAACATAACAAAGGCATCAAGGTGACCCGTTACACTTGGCAGTTTTAGTATGAAGTTAAGTGAGCTTGGTAGGTTCGGTGTTGGTGCACCCCACGCCAACTTTCCAGTCTCGATATCCATTTGTGCATAATTTGCATAAGTCCTAGCGATTTCCTCCGGTTTTTCATCCGCTGACCATTCTTATAATTCACTTCATCAACACCGCAATGTAAAAATCTAGTGAGGATGAATATGACAACTAAATATGAAAATGCAGTCTTAGATGATCAGGCTCTGATTGACGGTCTGAAATCTATTAACCCAATGTGGGGTGACCTGACGGTTCGTGCTGCCGGAGAGGTTTGGGGAAAGCCACTTATCGACCAGAAAACGAAAGCTTTTCTGACCATCATCATCGACCAAATGGCACTGAATGTAACCGGAGAGGGTAACCCGTTTGGTGCTCACGTAGATATGGCCCTCAAGCAAGGTGCAACATACGAAGAGTTGGAAGAACTGATTGTATTTGCCTCTATCTATACGGGCTTTAACAAAGGCGCAACCACCATGGGTGCCCTGAACAAAATTCGTCATGAAAGAGGTGACATCTAGTGGCTATCCCTGGACTGAAAAAAACTGATCACATTGGCTTTACCGTTCCCAATATCGATGAGGCTGTTGAGTTCTTTATCAAGCATTTTGACTTTGAACTGGCTTACGAGTTTGGGCCATTCGCCTCTGACGACAACTGGATGGCAGAGCACCTGAATGTGAATCCTCGTGCTGCAATCAAAAAGATTGCGGTAATGAACGCTAACAGCATCAACTTAGAAATCTTTGAGTACGCCGACAACATCCGCCGCAGCAACACGGCACCAAACAATGCAGATATTGGCGGGCATCATTTGGCATTCTATGTCGAAGATATGGATGCGGCTGTTGGTTACCTTAAAGCGCAAGGTATTGAGGTTTTGGGTACGCCAAACGTTATGACTGACGGCCCAACAGAGGGCGAAACTTGGGTCTACTTTATGGCCCCCTGGGGAATGCAGCTTGAGCTGGTTTCATACCCTAATGGCAAGGCATACGAGCATTCAACCTCAGTGAGTCTGTTTGATCCAAGATGAATAGCCTGATAATCCCACTCGTTATCCTGTCTGGGATGGGCCTGTCCTTTGAGGCGGGCCTTCTTGGGCCTCTCGGTGAGGTTGTTGGACACTTATGGGCGACCTTCAGTATTTTCTCTGTCGGTATGCTTTTACTCGGCCTGCTCAACCTCTATTTTCCTGCTCCAGCCAAAACTTCTCTGTCTGAACTGCCTCGCTGGCAGTTAATCGGAGGAATACTCGGCCCTGTTTACGTGGTCATACTTACCCTGTCTACACCGGTACTTGGTGTGACGATGACTATGATTGGTATCCTGGCCGGTCAAGTCAGTAAAGGGATACTTATAGATCATTTTGGCTGGTATGGCGCGACGCGAAAAAGGATATCACCATTCAAGCTGATGGGGTGCTTGCTGATTACGCTGGCGCTCGTGTTTACTTATCTCGGAGCTTAGGATGTTATTGTTTCTACTGATAGTGATTGGGGCTGGAATGGCTCTGAGCAGTCAGGCGGCTATAAACGGCAAGCTTGGTGCAAGTGTCGGGGTGCTCAAAAGCTCATTGCTCACCTTTACCGTTGGGGCGGTTATCACCGGCCTTCTGATATTCTTCTTTGAGCCGGTGCATCAGGAGTCACTTTTCACTGTTCCCAAGTGGCAACTGACCGGTGCTCTGTTTGGTGTGGTCTACATGATAGCTATGGTCTACGCCGTACCTAAAGTTGGGGTTGCCACTGCCACTGTGGCAACCATATTCGGGCAGCTTCTGATGAGCCTTTTTCTTGATACCTTTGGCTGGCTGGGTAATCCGGCTATCGACCTAAATATTTGGCGAATGTCCGCCATGATCTGTGTAGGTTTAGCTCTGATTTGTATCCATCTCGGGAGCAGAGAAGAATAGTACCTGAGCAGGACGTTCACAACTTCAAATAGGGAAGATTGCTATCAATCCTCCCTTTTTTCACTTTATACTTTTTCAGAATCAACGTGATATCCGGATAACCCAGTGATGAACTACGACGTTACCTTTCTTGAGATAAAACTCTTCCTGCAAACCATTCAGTTTGGCAATTTTTCCGAGGTCGCCAGACGAAACGACATGACTCCTTCTTCTGTCTCCAGAAAAATGTCACAGCTTGAAGATAAAGTCGGTACCAAATTATTCCACCGCCATACTCGGGCAATCTCACTGACAGAGGAAGGCAGTGCGTTTGCTAAATATGGCCGGGAAATCATGGCACAGTTTGAGCAGGTTACTGAGCAAATTGAACAAAAGGCTGATACGCCTCGTGGCGTGGTGAGAATCAGTGCGCCGGTTGCCTTCGGAAGGCTTCATGTTGCACCTTACTTATCCGAGTTTCTAAGCAAGTATCCAAGGGTGAATATTGAACTGATTCAATCTGATGATTATCTCGATCCTGCAAAGGAAGGTATTGATCTGCTAATCAGGATAGGGGTAATGCAGGACTCAAACCTGAGAATAAAGCGGTTCGGGAAACAGAGCTATGTAATGGCAGCCAGCCCGACTTACCTCAAGGTATTCGGTACACCTAAGTCACCGGAAGAGCTGCTTCATCACAATTGCCTGGTATTCAAAGGAACCAATGGCCTGCAAAGATGGTTTATAGGTAAAAACGGAAGCAAAAGGCCATATGACGTAAAAGGAAACTTATACAGCAATAATGCAGATACACTGGTAGAAGGCGCTCTGAATGGTAGTGGTATCGTTTTGTTTCCTACATGGCTAATTGGCAAGCATTTAAGGGATGGCACGCTTGAATCCGTTCTGTCGCAGTTTGAATCTTCCACAACATTAGATGTTCAGGAAATCGCCGCACTGTATCTGGATACGGATAAACTTGCGCCTAAGGTAAGGGCTGTAATTGATTTTTACTCAGGCAAATTCGGTAGCCCATGTTACTGGGATACCGAATCTTAAGTGGTCTTAAACTTAATGGGAGAATATCGTACGGGTTATCTTTTCCAGTGCCGGTAGAAATATAAAAACAGCCAACCCGATAATCACGACATCAATCAAGAGAGTTCCGATTGCTGATCCCGGAGCAATGGTGAAGTGATTTAAAGCCGGGATTAGCATTGGTGGGATAATTAGTGTTAGTGGGAAAATCACAGCTAAAACATTAAAAAATTCTTTTGTTTTCAGGCTCATAAGAAGAATCTCTCTAAAATATATCATTTCACTCGCTAATTACCTGGATGGTTTTTGATATGACTTCACGCTTTCAAGGCTATTCACTGTAGGTAAATCGCTCTCTTTAGCCCACTGAAGATAATCGCTATCAGTCACATGCTCTTTCAGGTTGAAGAACACAATCAATGTTTTTTCGTTCATAAATCACTCTTTGTATAAGCAAGTATTTCTTGCGGGAAAATAGAATTACCAGAGCTCACAATTGCTAGTTGCCTCTGTTAGCCATTTAAGAGGATTATAGGTATGTGCTCGGAACAAAAAACCGGTTCGCCCGAACATCACTTGTGCGCATTTTGCACAGGACGAAAGCTTCATCCCGATAGCAACTGCATAAATTGGATCTGATGACACCGGCAAAATATGCGGTTCCGGGGTGTTAATAAGCACTTAAGCAACCCTGCGAACCTGGAGTGCAATGAACGGAACTGCCCATTTCCGCGCAAGGCGACTATCGCTAGAAGCGGTGGTCGTTTAGGGTTTGCGATACTTGTATTAATTCATCAGTTGATAATTTAGAAAAGACACTGGCAAACTTTTGTCCAGTGTCGAGTCAGGGTGATCTGCTCTGACTCTCCTTTGCCCCATTTCGTGACAGAGTAAATACTCATTCACAAGCTATTTACTATTTTTGCCATATATTAGCTAATGCCCAAGGCAAATTCGAGTAACGATAACCCCACCAATTTGGTGGGGCTATTTCCGTCTATTAGGTACCAATCAATAATATGTTTGAAGCACTTGAGCCATTTCTTCCTTGACTTGCGGTACTGTCAGGCCAACAATGATTTGGAAGCTGTCGCCGTTTCTTACTACATTTACTGCTCCCTTCTGCTGGAAGTAGGCCGTCGGCTTAACCTGGTCAGGATCTTTTACCTTGATCCGCAACCGGGTGGCACAGTTAGTCAGTAGTTCGATGTTTCCGCTGCCTCCTAGCCCTTCTATAAAAGCTACCGCTTGTGAGGAATCGATAGCCGGTGCGTTATCTGCTGTATCTGATTTAGATGCTTTATAATCCGCTTTGGTATACAGCTTAGCTTCAGAGTTATCGCGTCCTGGAGTCATAATGTTGTATTTCAGAATAAGCGTTCTGAACAGGAAGAAGTAGATGGCCGTAAATGAAAGACCAATGACTATCTGGATTACATAAGTGCCCATATGGTTTGCTCCCAGTGGCAACCAGTTCTGGAACACAAAGTCGATAAGGCCCGTCTGAAAATTTCCGGATATACCCATCGTATAGGCCAGAGTTGCCATCGTAGCGGAGAGCAGAGCATGCAGTGCAAACAGTGCAGGTGCAATAAACAGGAAAGTAAATTCGATAGGTTCTGTAATACCCGTCAGGATTGCGGTCAACGCAGCCCCCAGAACGAGCCCCATCACCATCTTTTTGTTTTCCTTTTTAGCAGTTGAGTAAAGAGCCATGGCAATACCTGTGCAGCCAAATACCTTTCCCATACCTGTAAGCATTAGGCCACCTTGCGGGAACTGCTCAGTCAGAGGAGCGCCACTGGCTGCAAATTCTTGAATATGCTGAATCCAGTAAGCCACAGTACCGCCGTCAACGGCAACCGGACCGTAGAATACGGGACCGTATACGAAGTGGTGAAGACCGGTTGGAATAAGCAGCCTTTCCAGAAGCGTAAACAGCCATACGCCAACAGAACCGGCGTTAACCAAAAATGTCTGAAGGTTATTGATGCCATCCTGAATGCTTGGCCAGAAGAAACAGGTGACGATTGCCAGTACGATCATAATTGGGAAGCTTATGATAACAACCAGTGGGGTGCCACCAAATACAGCTGCCCAGTTTGGCAGTTTGCGTTCGAAGTAACGATTGTGAACCCAAACTGAGATACCGGCAATGATGATTGCACCCAGCAGGTTGGTATCCAGTGTCAGGATGCCGCCAATATCGGTTAGACCACGCTCTCCGGCAACGTAGTTTACACCCAGATCTGCCCCCCAAAACTGCAGGATGCCGCCAATGACATAGTTAAAAGTGATATATGACACCAGAGTAGCTAACACAGCTCTGCCCGACGCCATTTTTGCCAGGGCAATCGGCAGGCCAATGGCAAAGATCAGCGACATGTTTTTAAACACTGCCAAAGAAGATTGCAACAGAATTGTAGATACACTGTGCCAGGTGGAGCCAGGAACAGCCCATGGAAACAAATCCTTATTTAGCAGCATCACCGTAAACCCGAGCAACATACCCGCGGCAGGGAAGAGCAGTACGGGGACAAACATGGCCGCCCCGAACCTTTGTATCACGTCTTTCATAGGAACCTCTATATTGGTACGCCATAGAGCCTGCTTGATGCAGGTCCTTTTTTATTTCATTTAGTTAAAGAACTGAGGCAGGTAGTCTCTGTTTTCTTCCAGGACTTCATCGACGATAACTTTCGCAGTTGGAACATTCACCACAGTACGATTCAGGGTTAAGGCGTTAATAAGCTTCTGCCTGCTTCCTTCATACCAGGCATCAACAACCAGCTTTTCATAGCCAAGCTGGCTCTCGATCATCGCTTTCTGAAAGGTCGGGATCTTGCCGACAGCGAATGGCTGAGGGCCGTCATTTGTCAGAACACACGGTACTTCAACCATGGCATCATCCTGCAGGTTGGCGATAACGCCATTATTCGGCACGATGACCAAATAGGTGTCCCCCACGTTGTATGCTAGAGAAGCTGCGACACGAACCATATAGCGCCCATGAATATCGGCGTGAAGAGTTTCATTTGCTGTGGTACCTGAATCAATAATGCGCTGGTTCAGTTCAAAGACACGTTTTTCGCGACCGTTAATTACCTGGCGGGCACGGGTATTGCTGATATCTTCTTTTGCCACCATCGTCTCTGGATATAGGTAATACTGAAGATAGGTGTTCGGCAGATACTCAGGGTTATCCTGCAGCAGCATTCGCATATTCCGGAAGGTTGCCTGCCAGGATGGATCATCTGCAATTTCCGGGTCTATCGCTGTAATGCCTTGGTCAAGAATGATGTTTTTAATTTCGTCTGTCAGATCTTGCCCCTGTTTGTTACGAATTTTGGTGAACCATCCGTAGTGGTTCAAACCAAAGTACTCAGGAATCAAGTCCCAGAACTCACAACCCAAGATCTGGGCATAGCTCACCATTATGGCTGCTGGCATATCACAGATGTTCAGAATGCGCTTATCATTTGGAAATTCACGGTTCAGTGCTTCTGCAACAATAGCGGCCGGATTGGTGTAGTTAAGAATCCAGGCTTCATTGGTGTAGGAGCGAATATCCTTAACTA
>NZ_JAKRFQ010000666.1 GCF_022347985.1 Photobacterium sp. OFAV2-7 | reverse complement strand
GTGGGCTTGGCTTCATTGTAGATGTTTCGGCAATGACATTATTGTCTGTAGTGCTGCAGGTAATACCGGCAAGGGCGGGAGCATTTTGGGTCGCAGCATCGTTTACCTGGTGGTGTAATCGTCAGTTTACTTTTAAAGAGGCTAATAAAAGTGCACCACTCAGGCAATGGTTTAGGTTCCTCTTAACGGCATGTGTCGGGTTTATTCCAAACTGGGGATGCTACTGGGCGCTGATAAGGTGGGTAGATGATGCATGGATCACGCAACTGGTGGGTGAAAGCGGGCTTTATTTCTGGCCACTGGTTGCGATGATCCCCGGTATTTTATTAGGAATGGTTGTCAATTTTAGCCTTGCTTCTCGTTGGGTGTATCGCCCGGCGTTAGCATGATTTCTGCAATACAACCTTGCGAGTCGTTGTTGTAATGGTTTAGCTGCCAGCCGTATTTACGGCAAATGTCACCGGCAATAAGCAAACCAAGGCCAAAGCCTTCGACGCCACGAGGTTTACTCCCTAGCCCGATCCCGCTGTCAATCACCTTGATGCTATCAGGGGAGGTCTCTAACGTGACGGTCCCTTCTTCAGTGCAGGCAAAGGCATTTTTGATGAGGTTGCCGATGAGTATTTTAATTGTGGTTTCAGGTGCTTTGACAATCGTCTCACCGTTCATTTTGATTTGCCATTCGACAGGCTTATTGGCTAGCAGATGATCGTGCTCGGTAACAATATTGGTCAGCTCGTCATTGCTCAAGCTTCTTGGACTGAGATTGGTCAGGTTCTCTTCGCGAGTCAGCGAGAGCAAGGTGGTGACAAAATCGTTCATCTCATTACTGGCATGAAGCAAACGAACCCGTTGCTTTTCTATAAATGCGGGATCGTTCGACTGCCCAAGCAAAGAAATCGAGCCTTTCATAACCATCAAAGGAGTGCGCAGCTCATGGCTGGCATAACGATTAAACGAGCGCTCCCTTTCAAGTAACTGATGAATTCTTTCAGAATAGAGGTTGAAGCTTGCGACAAGCTGTAGTAGTTCCTTCGAAACGACGCCTTTTGGCGGTTGAATCGGAGATAGGTCAGTTGCCGAGCGCGCCTCGAGATCATTGGTCAGTTGTGATAAAGGGGCCGTTAGTCTTCGGGAAATACGTAAAATGACAAACAGGCTAATCAAGATTAAGAGTAAGGTGATACATAGCTGTTTAGCTTGATTCCAGAATATTTGGCTTTCACTTAATTCGTAGATGTCATCGTAATATAGTAGATAGAGTGGTTTTAGTTCTCCCTTAATCACTAGTTCACTACGCATAATAAAGTATTCAGTGTCTTCCGAGCTTTTTCTTTTGAGTTCAACGGCTTCATTATCTGGCAGCGAATCTGGGATTATGAGGTGCGATGGCAGGAGCTCTCTCCCAATATAGGCATGGCTGAAGGGAGGGATCGAAATTGTTTGGGCATCGTTCTCGCTGAGTACTTCTTTGGCCACTTCTTTTGCATGCTGCAACCTGTTATTGGCATTAATTAGCTCGAAGTCTTCAAGAGTTGTCTCAAGCAAGACGAAATGGATGCTGATGATTGCAAAGGCAACAATCGAAAAATAGGTGAAGGTCAGTTGCTTTGCACTTTTTACCTGTTTATTTGCAATCACTGGTTTTCCTCTGGAATCAGCTGGTAGCCAACTTTTGGCACTGTTTTGATGTAGCTATGTTTAAAAGGCTTGTCTATCTGGTTTCTGAGTTGATAGATATGACTTCTTAATACATTTCCTTCAGGCTCGTCATCTCCCCATAAGGTCGAAATGATTTCTTCCTTGGTAACCAGCTTCGGAGCCCTAACCATGAGCAGCTTCAGAATGGTGAACAGTGTTGGGTTAAGAGAAAAGCTGCAGTTGCTCCGGTGAACTGTATGACTGCCAAGATCTAATTCAAGCTGGCCGAAAGTCAGGGTTGTGGTTGCTGTTTCACCGGTTCGGCGGCGAGTCAATGCCTTGATACGGGCTTCAAGGATTTCAAGATCAAACGGTTTCACCAAGTAGTCATCAGCTCCCTGAGAAAAACCTTCCAGGGTATCTTCCCGGGTATCTCGTGCTGTGAGCATAAGGATTGGGGTATCGACTCCATGCTCTCTCAACTTTTTGCATACCGTATAGCCATCCATGCGAGGAAGCATGACATCAAGAATAATCAGATCGTAGTGATTTTCGCGTCCCAGATCATATCCCTGTTGCCCATTGCTGGCGTAATCCAGTGTGTATCCTTTGATTTCAAAAAAATCAAAAATGATCCCGGCAATATCTTGATGATCTTCGACTAATAGTAACTTCATGAAGGTTGTCCGTAGGTAAGAAACAGCAGCCATATGATGACACAGATAAACGTGAAAAAAATGTCGATGACCTTTTTACGACATAGTAAACGATAAAATAGAAATTAAAAGACAGGTCACGCACTGAGGTTAATTATGTCATCTATTACTTTGCTTTCTCAGCACCGAGAGCAGCGCCATAACCGAGATGGGGAGCTCTTTGTTTCGGTGATCGTACCTATGTATAACGAAGAAGCAGTTATTGAAGATTGCCATGAGCGCCTCTGTAATGCATTGGACCACTTAGGAAAAAAATGTGAAATCATCTACGTCGATGATGGTAGCTCGGATAGAAGCTGGGAGATGACCTGTCAGATGACTAGCTCTAACCATTGGGTGAGAACGGTTAGGCTCAGCCGTAATTTCGGCAAAGAAGCTGCCATGACGGCAGGCTTGCAATCAGCATCAGGGAAGGCGGTTATTTTGATCGATGCTGATCTACAAGATCCCCCCGAGTTGATTCCCGAAATGGTTGAACAGTGGCAACGAGGATTTGATGTTGTCGATATGAAGAGAAGTCAACGTTATGGCGAGAGCTGGCTTAAGCGCTTTACCGCGTCAATGTTTTACAAACTGATTAATCAGCTAACAGAAATGCCTATACCTGAAAATGTGGGTGACTTTAGGTTAATCGACCGCCGAGTTGTCGATGAAATCAATAAGCTGCCAGAGAGAACCCGTTTTATGAAAGGGTTAT
>NZ_JAKRFQ010000665.1 GCF_022347985.1 Photobacterium sp. OFAV2-7 | reverse complement strand
CTGGCACCGAGCTGGAACAACAATCTCTTCATAAGATTTTTGCCGCGGTATCCCAACAGTCTCCCGCTGTCAGAAACCACGGCGGAGGCTTTTTCAACCACAACCTCTACTGGCAGTGCATGTCCCCCAATGGCGGCGGGCAACCAGGCGGTCTGCTGGCCGAAGCCATCAACTGCCACTTCGGCAGCTTTGAAGACTTCAAAACCGCTTTCTCAGAGGCAGCAGCCAACCACTTCGGTTCAGGCTTCATTTGGCTTTGTGTCAACGACGGGCGTTTGGAAATCTCTTCCACCAGCAATCAAGACAACCCGCTGATGGATGTTGTCGACAATAGTGGTGAGCCGATTCTGGCACTGGATGTCTGGGAGCATGCCTACTACATCAGCTACCAGAACAAACGCCCGGACTATATTGAGGCCTGGTGGCATGTTGTTGACTGGCAGCAAATCGAACAACATTTTGTCGAGGCATTACAGCAGCAGTAATCTAAGGAATAATCATGGATGTATCACGCTGGGAACGGCATACCTTGCTGGCTGCAGAAGCCGAAGAGAATAATAAGCCAATGATGTCAGTGATTCATTACCAACTTGCTTTGGCCGAATCACAGCAGCTAGAACCGATTCAGGGAACGCGCGAAGAGCTTGAGGACTTACTGACCATCAAAGTCACGTCTTGTCATAATCTGGCCTCTTTTTGGCGAAAGGCTGGCGACAACGAGTATGAGCTTAAGTACTTACAGCTTGCCTCAGAGCAAGTAATGGCACTTATTCCTCAGTGTCGTCGCAAGGAGTGTGATGCATTTATTGATACTCTTGGATGCTGTAAATCCGCTTTGATCTCATTCCTAAAGCGACATCCTAACCCGGTGGTTGCCCGGCAGCTTGAGCATATCAATATCAGCAATCAATGCGAGCTGATCGCCAAGTTCCGTCTTCACTGAGACGGTTAAACTTAAATGACTCTATAGCCTGATAGGTACAATGAACTAGGATCAAAAAAGCGAGATACTCAGCGTATCTCGCTTTGCTATATTAGGGGCTTAGATTTCCGCTAGATAAGTGTCCGGCCAAGCGAAATCACTACCCGGCGGTTTTGATTACGCCCGATTGGCGTTTCATTATCGGCAATTGGCCGACGTTTGCCGTAAGCCTCAACCTGGATCCGGTCTTTCGGCAAGCCCATCGCCATAAAGTATTCTTCCAGCTTTTTAGCCCGTCGTTCAGACAACGCCTGATTAACGTTCTTGCCGCCTCGTGAATCGGTATAGGTCGCCACCAATACCAAATCAACATCATCACTATATCGAACAAAGTCACTGATCTGAGCCAGGCGCTTGCGCGAAGCTTTATTCAGCTCATCGCTATCATGATCATAATGGAGAACGGTAAAGGCGATATCATCGAAACTATAGGGCAGCAAATTATCTATACACTGACTAAATTGCTGATAAGGTGCCTGGAACGATACAGCAGAAAGCCCGACTTCTATACGCTTATTCCTATGCTGCCAGTCCTGATAACTTAGCGTCGGATAACGCCCGCTCTCAAGCTCGGTCAGCATAGCCCAGGCCATTTGCCCACCAATATAGCCATCAAACTGTTTGAAGAAGGTAATTTTAGTGATCGGCTCAGCCGCATCCCCCGGCATCCAGCGCGGTGGCATCGATACTAGGCTGACATCGCGTGTTTCCCCCATGGGGCGGCGCATCTTGAGTTCAAAATCCAGGTTGATTTTTTTACTCGCTCGGGAGGTAAACTGAGCTTCACCGTAATTGGGTATCTTATGCAACATACGACATTCCAGCGGGGTATCAACAGCGACCTTCCAGCTCGATTGCGCAGGCGTAGCGACATATTGCTTGCTTGCCATCACCGGGCTACTTGCTGTCGCAACGGCTAGCAATGCGCCTGCCAAGCACAATGATGTTGTTGTATTGCCCATATTCCTACCACCAGCTCAATCGTAATGCTGACTATTGTATCGGATCTGACGAAAAAATCTTTAGGTGCAGTTTCCCCACAATGAATTAAGGTTTAGCTCCCGGAGTGAATCTGACATAATGCGCTCTTCATTTTTATCAACCGCAGTGTTATGAGCCAAGATAACGAACTAAACACCCTTAAAAGTCGCTTTCGCGGCTACTTTCCCGTCGTCATTGATGTAGAGACTGCCGGCTTTAATGCCAAAACAGATGCCCTGCTCGAAATCTGTGCAGTCACCCTGCAGATGGATGAAGAAGGCTGGCTAAAGCCTGCTTCGACTATCCATTTTCACATAACACCATTTGAAGGCGCAGTGATCCACAAAGAGGCGCTGGAGTTTAACGGGATCCGAGATCCGTTCAGCCCGCTACGTGGTGCGGTCTCTGAAGATGCTGCGCTAAAAGAGATCTACAAGCAGATCCGTAAAGAACAAAAAGCGGCAGGTTGCTCCCGTGCAATCATGGTTGCCCATAACGCCAACTTTGATCACAGCTTTGTGATGGCGGCCTCAGAACGTGCCAAGCTAAAGCGTAATCCCTTCCACCCATTTGCCACCTTCGATACGGCAGCATTGAGCGGTTTGGCATTCGGCCAGACAGTCTTGGCCAAGGCCTGTAGCACCGCAGGGATCCCGTTCGACAACAAGGAAGCTCACTCCGCCCTATATGACACTGAACGCACAGCAGAATTATTCTGTGAGATTGTTAACAAATGGAAGAAATTAGGTGGCTGGCCACTTTTTGATTCTGCAGAAGAAAAAAGCGAAGAACCTCAAGCTTAAAGAACAACAAACTCATCGGACCACACCAAAAGCCGTGATTTCGACATTTTAGAGTAATTACTCAGCGCGCCTGATCGATATTTTTTTGTGAGACCGTTAACAAATGAAAGAATTAGGCAAATAGCGCGTTTTTAAACCTTAAACAGAAAAAATCGAAGTGTCTTAAAAATTAAACACGCAAAACTCATCAGACCTCCTATGAGTCCAGCTGTGCTGGGCTTTTAGACACATGTTTTCAAACACCCAATTTATTTAAAACGTGCGTTTTAAACATAATTAAATAATATACCATTCAATTGCTCATTT
>NZ_JAKRFQ010000664.1 GCF_022347985.1 Photobacterium sp. OFAV2-7 | reverse complement strand
TGCTGTTTGGCTTCTTTAAGCAGTGTCGTGATGTCGTAGTCCCTTGGAATCAGGCGTAATAGATTGAACAGCGCCGCAATATTGTCGACGTCACTATCGATACTTTTTCGAATCCCGGGGTACTGCACCTTGATCGCCAGATGCTGACCATCCTTGGTGGTGGCTTCGTGCACCTGTCCGATGGAAGCAGCAGCAAGAGGCGTGAATGAAAACTGCTTGAAAGCATCTTCCCACCTCTTACCCCAGGCGCCTTCCAGCACCTGCGCCACCTGACCCTGCGGCATGGGATGCGCGTTCTCACGCAGGGTGGCCAGAATCTCGGTCAGCACCGGAGGAAGATACTCACCCGCCTCCATCGAGAGCAGTTGGCCGACCTTCATCGCCGCGCCGCGCATCTCAGACAATCTGTCCGCCAGCCGCATGGCATTGGCCGGTGTCAGCAGTAAATCGTTTGCTTTCAGTGGTTTGTTGTCAGCCAAGGCCGATGCGCCATCGCTGAGTACCTGCACGGCAACCCCACCGAGCAGACGGCCGATCTTCAGCAAGCGGCTGGCTCGATTTATCGGAACCGGTATCTCTCTAGCCATACCGTTACATGACCTCCAACATTAGAAATATCACCTTCTCCTAATATTAGAGGATCTATGCGTAGGGCCGCTTACTCAACAACATAAAAATGCAGAGCAACATCCGCGAATTGTCGATTGGAGTTCAAGCTGTTGGATAAGTAGGTTAGGAATGGGCCCTTGAAGTTAATACTGTGCAGGCGATTATTATGGGGAGGTTTACAAGGTGAGCTAGGGGAGGCGATGTTGATGGCGGGTATCTATAAGATCAGGTCACATCACGTTAGTTCTAACACAGTGTCAGTCTGTATGAGTCACTACAACAGTTTGAGCTTCTAATCACTGGTTTTTTCTTTGAACTCACAGAGATCTTCAATGATACAGCTGCCGCACCTTGGCTTGCGTGCTATGCACGTGTACCTTCCGTGAAGGATTAACCAGCGGTGCAGGTTGAAGAAAAACTCAGTTTTCCTTGGAGTTAATCTGATAATGCTTTGTTCAGTTTCTTCAACCGTCTTGCCCTTTTCATATCCAGTCCTGTTGCACACTCGTTGTATATGAGTGTCCACCGCAATAAAGTATCTACCTTCATTATCTTTTAGCCACACAATCATTTTGTGCAATGATAAGCTTGCAGCTCAGTGTGAGTAGCACCTGGCTCGCTTTTGCTCCATTCCTTGCTAGGGATGCCAATTCGCTGATTTCAACTTACTGAATAATTTTCAGTCCATTCGGGTAATAAAGGTTTGCTCGTCATCCACAAAAGCCACAAAGCCGCCGTGATAGATAAACACCCGACCACGCCCCTCAACTAGGCAGGCAAGCTGTGGGTTCAAATCTTCTTCGTTATCCTGGCTTTGAAAGGTGCCGGTATCGGTGATTACGCCGATGAGTGTAGGCAAATATCCATAAGTTCGCTTGGCTTGATCAATCAGGTTCAATTCGCTGGCGGTAGAGAAGCAAAAGGGGATCGCACCGGCTTCTTCGATAAATATAGTTTTCAGTTCTTCAAAAGCTGTAATCACCAGCCAGTCGATGCCGTTAACATGATGGATAAACATAGAGTTTCTCGTTAATTCTGATACGGAGATTTTATCACTATCAGGAGCAGAACGTAGTAGAGATTTAGTTGCTAAAGGCGGTAATTCTGTGCCATTTCCGGACATTCACTAGGCCAACTTGAAACACGTTTTTGTCCAGCAGTGAGCTACATAAAAGTTACAGATCTAATATTTTAAGGTGTATGTCATCGTTATCTCCAAACCAAGCAGGAATTTGATGTCTCTTTGCTGAGGTTATTGGTTGTTTACATCTGATAAAGTCATTTGGTGATCAAATGCTTAGGTGGGTATTTATAACTTATATTGCCTAAGGTACAGGGCACGTTGTTATTTATATGCCCTGTCCATAGAATCCAGATTACAGTTTTACGATCAACTTACCTTTGTTCCCACCTGTGCTGAACAAGTTTAATCCGGAGATGGCAGATTCCAATCCGTTTAATACGTGCGAGCGGTGTTTGATTTTTCCTTCTAGTACGTATGGCGCAAACTTTTCCAACAGAGCCGGTGCATTATGGAAGTGATCTGTCATTACGAAGCCCTGAATGGTTAAACGCTTCTTAATAACGTTAATCCAGCTTGGAGCTGAACTGTATTCCCCTTTTTCATAATCTGCGATCAGGCCACAGACAACAATACGACCATGTTCATTCATTCTGTTGTAGATAAGGTGTTGAATGGGGCCTCCGGTGTTTTCAAAAAACAGATCAATACCCTTGGGCGCAAGTGCAGCCAGGTGGGTGTCTAAGTTATCTGACTTATAATTGATGGCACCATCAAAACCTAACTCATTGACGATCCAGTCTGCTTTCTCTTCGCTGCCTACAATTCCAATCACACGCAGGCCATCTGCTTTTGCCAATTGGCCGACAATTGAGCCAACAGAACCAGCAGCACCGGTAACAACAAGGGTTTCACCCGTTTTGGGTTTGCCAACATTGTAGAAGCCTTGGGTAGCGGTTAGGCCGGGCAGCGCAAAAACGGACAGAATATCAACATCAGGCAGTGGGGAGTCTACTTTATCCAGACCTTCGCCATTGCTTAAGAAGTATTCCTGCCAGCCCATCATACCGGTTACACGATCGCCGACATTAAAGTCAGAATGGTTGGACTCAACAACTTCACCAATGCCGAAGCTGCGCATAACTGTACCTAACTCTACCGGTGGAATATAGCTTTCTGTATCTGCGCTCATCCAACCGAACATAGCTGGGTCAAGGGACATATAACTCTGTTTAACAATTAATTCGCCCGCTTTGGCGTTTGGCATATTCAGCTTTACTGTCTGAAAGTAATCTGGGCCAACAGGGCCTTTTTCATGGTGTTTGGTTAGGTTAATGGCGGTATAGGTTGTCATAATCAATATCCTCTATTTTTGATTTTGCCTTTATCACTGTTAGTTGACTAAGTGGTGATTGAAACAATAGAAAAATATTAAGTTGTATTT
>NZ_JAKRFQ010000663.1 GCF_022347985.1 Photobacterium sp. OFAV2-7 | reverse complement strand
GCTGTTTTAAAGTGTCCCATTGATAGTCATCAGAATAGTAATGGCTAACTATTTGTGCCAGCCTCTCGACTTTGTCTATTTCCTCTTGATTGAGGTAATTCTGTAATCCACTTCTGAAACTGTTGTTAATCACCATTGCCATCCCTGACATGACGACGATACAGATGAGGAGCAACGAGAGAAATAACTTGGAAAAAATAGTTAATCGCATTCCTACAACCTTACACTCGAAGAATAATAGTATCTGGGTGAAGTTGATTGTGACATCAATCGCTCGAGACCGAGAGAGCTGAGTGGGCTCTTGCCATTCGTTTTCTCAGACTAATTAAGCTCAGTATAAATAAAGCCAGCCCATTCAATGAGGCTCCCGAGCGGGTAATGGTCTCGGTTACTTCATCGCGTTCGTCAATGGTTCCGCCTACAATCGGCACCAGCTTAACGGCAACAACTCGCTCATCTTCTTCGCAGGTTGCTTCGGAAGAATAGTCGCTGTAACCATTTTCACACTTAAATGCCGTTGCCGAGATAATTCCGGCATCGTTGATATCGGTTGCTCTTGCAATACGGAACTGGTTATTGGCATCGCTATAGTCACCACCGTTCGTGAGATCATCGAGCATCCAGGCACCACCGGCAGTTAAGGGCGAATCTGCAATAACGTCGTTAACTAAATAGGTGAATGCGCGTTGACGTCGTTCTCGACCTTCGACCTGGTTTACGGTTTCTGAATCGATCCATCCAACAAGTTGATCATTGTTGTTGATAGCACTAGGGAAAGCGTTGTAACCACTGAAGAAAATATCAGCATCAATTGAACTGTCTACAAATGTAGTCTGGCTAGTGTAATAGTCGTAGATAAAGATACTCTCGGCATAAGAGCGATCAACTGCGTTGCTATACTTGGCGACGCCCAAGACTAGCCCGTTGCTATTAATAGCAGTTGCAACTGAGTAGGTATACTGCCTATTTCCGTCATTGTCTTCGACATCGGTGTCTGGAATAAATGACATTGTCCATCCATTTTCAGTTAACCCAGAGTTATTTGAATCGAAAAGAACAGCCCGAATGGCGTAATAGTCGTCATCTTCATATTCTGTCGAATAGCCGACGATAACCGGGTTGCCATCGATAATGGCCACGGCTTTGGCTTCTGCCTGTACAGAGCGATCATTATTATCCGGGTCGAGAACATCCAGTTCAGACGCTGAAATAGAAAGCGCGTTTGAGACTGTTCCGTTACTGTCTACTGTCCAGTAGTAGGCATCATTGGCAAAGGTCGAAAATTGGCACTCCCAGGTGTTTAACAGTGTTTCTGCATCGTCTGCAGTCTCTGCACAATCAGCAAAAGTACTACTAGAAAAGTTTGTTCCGATGTTGATGTAATCGCTATTAGGTAACTTATCACTGTCATCAAGGCTGCTTGGTGAATAAGAAGCACTGCCGACAATCAGTAATTGCTCGTTATATTCCACGGCATCGGAAGCTAAGGTTTGCCCCATCAATGTCACCAGCGCTTCACTGGTTTCTGGAGGAGGTAATTCATACGAGCTGCTATCTATTTCAGTACCAATATTTACGAAACCACGCTTGGTAAATTGACGGGCAAAGCGGCTGTCTTTGACAAAGAATGATGAGCTTGTATTGCCAAACACATAGTCGGTACCATTAAAACTGGTGAGGCCGTTAACAACTGCATTAGCTGATAAATACCAGCTGTTATTTTCTATAGCGCCAAGGGTTTGCTCAATATCATCAACACTGTAACTGTTTGCATCGTTTGCAAATGTATTGACTCGAATGCCATCCAAAAGTGGAAAGGTGTTGGCATAGTAACCGTTGTCCCATGCAGCTTGTACGCGCTGTAAACCACCATATCCTGATCCGTCAGTCACATCGTAGGTGTTATAGCCCGTACCATAGTATTGTTGGTTCGCCCATGAATCACAGGTGTTAAAGCCTATATATGATGAGCAATATGATTCAAGGCTTGATAGGTCGTTTATATATTGTGAATTATCCATCAAATACCGCATAGCATCGCGGTAGTTATCGCCATCAGACCCAAATCGGCTTTCACCTACCACGGTGTAATTATCTGCCTCGCCGCAATCCGATGAAAAGCAGCTTATTCCGTCCTCTGAAGCCTCAATGGCTTGGCTGTAAAATTCAACGACATCAGTGGTTGATTTGTTGTAATAGGCTAATGAAGTGACATCGCTGTTGTCAGTTATTTCGACTACTTGATAAACAGCAGCATAGGCAGAAAAGGTATAAGTGCCGAGTGTGGTCAGGAATAATTTGTAGAAGAGGTTTGTTTGCATCAGATCTAACTTTCATTGGTAAATTTAAGTGCTATTGGCCATTGTTAAGCAGATGACTGCTGTGCTCTTTGGAGGCCAATTATTCGATGGTAATGGGGGAATGTGCAGGAATTATGGAGATATTATGGAGGTTGAACACGAGTCTTGTTGCCGTTGACACGTATATTCATCTGCTTTATTTTGAGTGTTAGTTATTGATATATCATGTCAAAATTAAGGAACTCCCTATGTCAGAGATTCCGACGCGTTGCCCATGGGTAGATACGAGTAAGCCTGATTATGTTGCTTACCATGATTTGGAGTGGGGCGTCCCCTTGTATGAAGATAATAAAATCTTCGAATTCCTGATCCTCGAGTCAGCGCAGGCTGGCCTCAGCTGGTACACCATTTTAAAGAAGCGAGAAAACTATCGTGAGGCTTTCGCCTATTTTGACCCTAAGATTGTTGCAACTTATGATGAGGCGAAAGTCGAGCTGCTGATGGAGGATGCAGGTATAGTACGAAACCGTCGTAAAATAGAGGCGGCTATCAATAATGCCCAGCGATTTTTGGAGGTGCAGGCGGAGTTTGGCAGTTTTGCCGAGTATATCTGGGGTTTTGTGGACGGAAAACCCCAGATAAGTCACATCGAGTCGTTATCTGACTACCCGGTGACGACCAAAGAATCTGATGCGCTTGCCAAAGATCTGAAAAAGAGAGGCTTTAAGTTTCTTGGCTCAACGACAATATATGCGCACATGCAGGCAACCGGTAT
>NZ_JAKRFQ010000662.1 GCF_022347985.1 Photobacterium sp. OFAV2-7 | reverse complement strand
TACGCCCAAGTTTACACATAGGCATTAGATATTAACGTGAAGCAAACCGATAAGCTGACCAAAACAAGCAACATCCCCTTAACAATTTTCAGTTGTATGGCTAAATGAGTAATCAACAGCGCAAATAATGAAACAGTTAATTAATTAATGTCGGCTCCATCACTTTCTCTATTTATTCACTTTACACCAAACACAAATGATAATAATTTGCATTGCGAATTAACTGAGTTTGTCTTAGGGAGAGAACCGTGGAACAGGCATTTCACCCCGAACCATTGGTAAGCGTTAGAGAATTGGAAGTCACCTATGTTACCGCTCAAGGTGACTTTCGTGCAGTAGATAACGTCAGCTTTGATATAGGTAAAAGCGAGATTTTTGGCCTTGCCGGTGAGTCAGGATGCGGCAAAAGTACGATTGCATTTGCCATTAACCGTCTGCATAAGCCGCCTGCCCTTATTACACATGGTCAAATTCACTACGACGACCTCGACCTCCTCACGCTTAGCGAAAGAGAGATGGGGATAATTCGCTGGAAAGAAATCGCTATGGTTTTCCAGAGCGCAATGAACTCCCTTAACCCGGTACTGCCCCTGAAGGAACAGTTTGCCGATGTCATGAGACACCACCTTGGCTACAGTAACGAACAGGCTAAAGATCGGGCAGAAAAGCTACTTGATTTAGTCAACATTCCCCGTGATCGATTATCTGACTATCCGCACCAGTTCAGTGGTGGTATGAGACAGCGGCTGGTTATTGCCATTGCACTCAGCCTGAACCCCAAACTGATCATTATGGATGAGCCAACCACCGCGCTTGATGTGGTTGTCCAGCGAGAAATACTGCAGCAAATCTATGAATTACGAACAGAGTTTGATTTCTCGGTACTGTTCATCACCCATGATCTTGCCCTCATGACCCAGCTTTGTGACCGCGTTGCCGTTATGCGCCAGGGTAAAATTGTTGAAGTTAATAGTTCCAAAGAGATCAGAAACAACCCACAGCACCCATATACACAACAACTATGGGCTTCATTCCCGAATATTCATGAAGAAGCCGATCACATTCGTGTCACAGAGGATATCACCCTATGAGCCAGCCAATTATAGAAGTGAAAAACGTTGTCAAAGAGTTTCTGGCAGGCGGCATGGGCTCGAAAGACATTTTCCGCGCACTCAATGACATCAGCTTCAAACTCTACAAGGGTCGTACCCTGGCGCTGGTCGGCGAATCCGGCTGCGGTAAAAGTACCTGTGCCAGGCTCATTACCAAAGTGCATGAGCCGACACAGGGAGAAATCTTATTTAACGGCAAGGATATTACCGACATCACATCGAGAAAAGAGCTCCTTGAGTATCGCGGTAAAGTGCAAATGATCTTCCAGGATCCATTCGGCTCGCTCAACCCTACTCACACGATTGAGCACCACTTGACTCGCCCTCTGCTCATCCACAAGCAAGTCAGCGATAAGCAAGCATTACGAGCAAAATTGGAAGAGCTGATGACGCTCGTCGAGTTGCCGGTTTCTGATCTGAGTAAATATCCTCACCAGCTCAGCGGCGGTCAGCGACAGCGTGTTAACCTGGCCCGTGCCATTGCCGTTGGGGCCGAGGTAATTCTGGCCGATGAACCCACCTCCATGCTGGATGTCTCTATTCGCCTCGACGTCCTCAACCTGATGAAACAGATGAAAGAGCAGATGGGCATTGGTTTTCTTTATATCACCCATGATCTGGCTACTGCCCATTATATTGCTGAAGAAACCGCAGTGATGTACCGTGGACGTATCGTGGAATGGGGAGACACTCGATCTATTCTGAGGAATCCAACTCATCCTTATACACGATTATTGATATCTGCCGTTCCGGATCCGGACTTACCTTTCCACCAACTTGTTGATTCTGAGCCAAACTATTCCTTAAGTGCGGATAAAATTCGTACACTTAGCCTTAAGGAAGTCGATGGCTATCAGCAAATCAGCGATAACCATTTCGTCGTTAATTGGGAGAACGAAAAGGAAAACGTTGCATGAATCAACTTAGCAGTTGGCTAGCCGGGATAAAATCCTGGTACCATCCACAGCAACAGTCTGATATTGACATCTTAGTTAACGCCGTTAGCCATGCACCGGAAGAAGTTTTCGGGCTAATAGAAAGCGAGCTTCACAGTGAGGCTCTTGCTTATTGGTTAGATGCCTGTACGCGGTTGAGTTACTACTATCAAGACCGTCAAGAGATAGACAAAGCCTTCAGCTATCTGCAGTTTGCTTATGCCAAGTTGCAAGATATGGCATGCAGACCAGAACTTGATAGTGATATGAAGCGCTGGTGCCTAAAAAAGCTGGACCGGATGATTGTCGCCATCGTGGAATTTTGTCAGCGCCAGTGCGAGACAAAATGGCAGCAGGAAAGTACACAGCTCATTGAACTACACGTGATGTTCATGGAAGGCCAGAACAACCTCAACCTAGCCTACTCCGATAACTACCCAGCAATTAAGTAATTTCCCGGAACACACTCAGCCTTACCAAACAGTAAGGCTGATGTAAAAATTATCCTCTCTTCACAAGTTTTTACTAAGCTAAAGATAGCGCAGCAAATAAGCTATTGAAGGTCTTAGAACTATGACGTTAAAGACAATTATCAAGCACTTCTTATTATTCTCTGTTTTCTGTAGCATTAGCATTTCCGCACTGGCCGAATCCATGCCCAGTCCACCAGAGATTGCCGCAAAAGCCTGGGTCTTGATGAGCTACGAGTCAGGTCAGGTCATCGCCAGTGAAAATGAACATGCATTGTTGGCACCGGCAAGCTTGACAAAGATAATGACAACCTACGTGGTGGGAATAGAGCTCAAGGCGGGACATATTGCAGCGAACGACAAAGTCATTATCAGCGAGAATGCATGGGGCCAGAAGTTTCCCGGCTCCTCTAAAATGTTTCTGAATATCGGTGACGAAGTCTCTGTTGATGATCTCAACCGCGGGGTGATTATTTCATCGGGTAACGATGCCACTGTTGCGCTTGCCGAGCATGTTGCTGGCCATCAGCCAGCATTTATCGAAATGATGAACCGCACG
>NZ_JAKRFQ010000661.1 GCF_022347985.1 Photobacterium sp. OFAV2-7 | reverse complement strand
TGCGATAATCGTTTGGTAACGCGTCCGTATGGCGCGGTATTTTTAAGAAGCTTGCCACCAATTCCGCGTACGCGGGATGTTGATGGTGTCGGGCAGTTTTTGTCTGCAGTGAACGGAAACGCGAGTACTGTTCAGTGTGACGACCAGCATTCAGAGGCTTGAATGAGCACCAAAATCCTTGCAGTCGATACTGCAACCGAAAATTGTTCTGTTGCCCTAATGGTAGGCAACGATGTCATTACACGTTGTGAGTATGCTCCGCGCGAGCATACGACGAAGATTCTGCCGATGGTGGATACCGTTCTGGCCGAAGGCGGCCTGAAGCTCAACCAGCTAGACGCACTGGCTTTTGGTCGTGGACCAGGCAGCTTTACCGGTGTCCGTATCGGTATTGGCATCGCTCAGGGGCTGGCATTCGGCGCGGACTTGCCGATGCTTGGCGTCTCGACGTTGGCAGCCATGGCTCAGGGATCCTATCGCTTGCATCAGTCAGAGCAGGTATTGGCGGCCATTGATGCCCGTATGGGTGAGATTTACTGGGGACAGTACCAGCGCCAGGCCGATGGTGACTGGCTAGTCGTTGACAACGAGCTGGTTATCCGTCCTGAAGGACTTGTTGAGCAGTTCAGCGCAGACAATGGCATTTGGTTAACAGCTGGTACAGGTTGGGAAAGTTATGCTGAACCTCTCGCCCAGCTTAAGGTCCAAATGGAAAAAGGTACTGTTTTATATCCGGATTCGCAGGATATGGTTCACCTGGCGAAATTTGCGCTGGCTCGAGGCGAGGCCGTTGATGCAGAGCATGCCAGCCCGGTTTACCTGCGTGATACTGTTACCTGGAAGAAGCTGCCGGGCCGTGAGTAATAACTAGAATCAGGGGGCGAGGCTTCGAAAGCACAGCTCCCTGATCTTAAGTACCGCAATGAGCTCTATTTGGCTCTTCTGCCTTTTGAAATCAGCTGAAGGATCCACTCTGCCGATAGGTATTGCATTATGGTTTCAATTCAACGTTTACCAACATCAATACATTCCCCGCACAAGCCCCGGGTCAATAAACCGGTACAGGCACCAGTGGCTGCCGAACAGACGGTGGTCGCAAAAGCGGTGGCCAAATCGGTCCGTGATCCGGAGCTGATCCAAGATGCCCATTCCAAAATTCAGTATGACGAACCTGAGGGCAAGAACCGCCAGGCTCTTGATTCCTACATGGGTGTGATGTATCAAAACCGTAAGGAAGAGCTGTCCTCCCTGGTTGGTGTCGACGTCTACGTTTAGCCTGCCTGACAATCTGGAAAGTTGACTGGATAATGAGCATTTGTCTAGGAGTATCTGATGTTTAGAGTGCTATTTCTTGGGCTGTTAACGGCCTTTATGGTAGGCTGCGCCAGCGTGCCTGAAAGCTTGCGCACTCAGTCAGAGAGCCCCATTACCGACTTTATGCTTATACGCGATAATCCTGCGATTGCTCAGGATCAGGAAGTGCGACTCGGTGGCGTTATCGCAGCTATCTACAACGAGAAACGACGTACCCGGATCGAGATAGTCAGCCTGCCGTTGACCAGCGACGGCAGACCCAAGATAGATGCGAAACCACAGGGGCGCTTTGTCGGTTATGCCGAAGGGTTTATCGAACCGTTGGAGTACCGCCCCGGTCGCTTACTGACCGTGGTCGGTAAAGTCAACGGTCAGGAGCAGGGGACCGTGGGCGAGTTTGACTACCAGTTTCCTGTCGTGGATATTTCCGGTCGGCAGTTATGGCAGGTCAAGCAGGAAATTCGGATTGACGATTTTGCCCGCTACCATGACTGTATCGGTACACGATGCTCGTTTATGAGCTACGGCGTGGGCTTTACCCGGGGCGAGGTAACGCAACGGGTGACCAAGTAGATTGAGAGTGTTGTGTCGAGTGTAATGTACAATACACACTTCCGGCTGGCGGAGATAACGCTGGCGGGATTGTGTTCATTTCAGCATCCGGGCGAGGTTGTTTCACCTTCATCGCCGCTGACCTACCCGTGTGATCAAAAGCCGATATTACTGTTCTTGCATGGTTGGCAGGATAATGCCGCCAGCTTTGACGCCTTGTTTGTGACTCTGGCCGAAAAGTTTCATCTGATTGCGATTGATTGGCCGGGCCATGGATATTCTCAGCCAAGGAGCAAGGATAACTATTACCATTTTGTTGATTATATTGATGATCTTAATCAGCTGATGGCCTTGTTGCCAGACCGGGAGGTTTTTCTGGTCGGGCATTCGCTGGGGGCGTTGGTTGCCGGCTGCTATGCGGCTGTCTTTCCGGATAAGGTTGCCGGGGCTGTGTTGATTGAAGGGCTTGCCCCGCTGCACGAGTCGCCGGAGCTGGCGGTACAGCGCCTGCGTGACGGGATTGCCAGCCGGCAGCGCTACCGTCGCCGGGCCGAGCGATGGGGAAAGGGCAGGGGAATGTCGTCGTTTCAGGAGGCCTTGCAGTTACGCTGCGTGGTCAACCACCTGTCGGCAGAACAACTTTCCCCTTTGGTGGCAAGAGGCACCTTTCAGGACGGCTCGAGCTGGTATTGGCGGCATGATAATAAATTGCGTTGTGACTCCCTGTATCGCATGGCCAAAGAGCATGCCAAGGCACTGGCGTTGCAGATCCAATGTCCGGTGTTGTCGATTCTTGGCCGGAGCGGATTTGAAGCCCTGAGTCAGCCGGGTGGCGGAAGATATTGGTTGCAGAATGGCTCACAGGTGGTGGTTGACGGTGGTCACCACTGTCACATTGAAAGCCCACAGGCGGTTTGTGAACACATAGTGGTATTTACATCAAAATTCAGATAACTGGTCCAATCAGTTGTTGTTAATTCTTTGTTAATTGTGTTGTAATGGTGGTAACAAACACTTGTTTGAATTAGTCCCCTACAACAAGCTTTGGGCGATGACGCCAGATAATATAAGGAGAGTGCAAAGTGGATAAGGTTTGGCTTAACCGCTATCCGGAAGATGTACCGGCAGAAATTAACCCGGACATGTACCCGTCTCTGGTAGAGATGTTTGAGCAATCTGTACAGAAGTATGCAGACCAGACAGCCTTTATCA
>NZ_JAKRFQ010000660.1 GCF_022347985.1 Photobacterium sp. OFAV2-7 | reverse complement strand
GCTGCTGGCGGTGTACAGGCCGGGCAGCAGAGGGCTGTTTCCGGTAATCAGGCACCTGCTGGCAGTGTCGCGGTGTTAGAAAACACTAGCCTGGCTGACTCGGCTGAAGAGTTGAGCTTTGCTCTGGCGGAAAAACGCCCCAAGTCGATGGCGGAAAGAACGTCGGATAAAAACGATCAGGCGCGTCTGGCTTGGATACAGAAAATTCAGCAGTATCTGGAACAAGCCCCCGATCTGCAGAAGCAGCATAAGTTGGTGGATTTTGTTTCTGCCAATCTGGGCCGCTCGCAAACGACAGAATCTTTCATTCAAAGTCTCAAGTCATTTAGCCAAGATGAATCGCTGCAGTATTTGGCCGGTCAGGTGCTGGTCGAGGCCAGTGATCCTCAAGATAAAGAGCATTATGAAAATGCCCTCAGTGATTTCAAGGCCAAAAATGCCAAAACCATCTTGGCAGGCCTGAATACCTCCCATGTTTTTGCCGATGTCCTACCTGTGGAGCAGCTGTCATCTGCGAGGCAATCGTACCGGGAGCTTATTGATTACCAGAGCCACGGTAAGGTGTGGCGTCAGCTTGTCGCTATGGTGAAGCAGCACGGTACCTTTGACAATGCTGTCGATATTCAGCAACGGGCCCTGTCGGCAGACTACCATGCGCTGGAACCCAGCCAGGAGAGAGGTGTGCTGGCAATGGTAATGCAGAACCTTAATCAGCTTAAACAGCTAAAGGGGATTTTTGAGCAGGTGAATGATTTGGCTCGCCAGGTACAAAATCAGTTTTTCTCTCCCGTAGAAGCCGAGCAACTTATGGAGCAGGTGCTTTCTATTCCTGATAGCCAGTTTGTAACAACTCGTCAGATGGATCAGGCGATGCAGCGTCTGAATGTTGCCTCTTTGTCTGCACAGGTCGTGATGCAACAAGGTATCAAAACACTCGCCGCTGAATTGCCGGATGCCCTCTATCCCTCGCAAGAACAGCGGAGTCGGGTTATGGACAGTTTGCAGCAGTGCATCGACGAGACCATAGATAAAGAAGAGATGTGGTTGGATGGACAGTAACGCTCAGCTTGCAGTTAAGGAGTTTCTGGCAGTATTGGAAAATGTCATTCCGGATCACCAGTCTGCAATATTCGATCAGCCCTCGGGCGTTCTTAGTATCACACTGCCTGATAGCTACTCGACTTGCCCTTCGGTCAATAATCATATCGAACTGCGTTGGGAGCAAAATTGGCTGTCTCTGGTGGCTCCCGTCAATATCAGCGGACCGGAAAAGAAAGCGGCAGATTTACTGCACTTGCTTGCCGCTTCACCTCTGCCTGTCCAGGTTGTGATCGACAGGCAGGAGCGACTGTGGCTGGTAAGCCAACTTCCCTTAATAAACTTGCGTACCAGTGCCCTTTGCCGGCATTTTCAATGGCTAACTGAGAAGGCTGCCATTTTACAGAACAGGTCACACACGACGTATGATTAACTTGCCTCTCCGGTTTCGTTTTTTCCGTTCAGATGCGCCTGGGCAAGTCGGGCAAGGTATTTCATCTGTGCAAGGTATACCAGCAGGGCAAGGTGGAGCAGACGGATACGATCGAATAAAGACGTTACCCGTTTCCCGCACGCCGTCTGCAGTCCGTCTTACTTCAATTCAAACTCAGGACCAAGTTCACACCCAAACTCAAGGCCAAGTTCAAAATCAGGCCAAAGCCCTCTCTCCGTTATCCAGTATCGCTTTGGGTCAATGGTACCGGGCAGAGCAAGACACAACCCCTGCCACGATCAATGCTTTGCATTGCCAGCAGCTTGGTCAGTTTCTGACTGCCGAGACTACGCCAGAGGCCAGGCAGGCGCTTGAAGTTGTTCAGGCATTATGGCTTGTGCAACGAGAAATCCACTTGATCAAATCTGGCTTGATGGGGCCTTAGCGAATGGGAGTTAACGTGGTCACCAGTCAAATGGACCCTGAACAAGCAAAGTCTGCGATGCAGACCTTGCTGACAAACTTTCTCGAGCAGCAGCAATGGGCGTTGGCGATGCCTGTTGCGCATTGGTTAGCCGCCAATGGTGATGACATGGCCTGTGCCTTACGTCCACAGCTCCATAACTATCTTGATGAGTATGAGTCGGCGCTGGAAGCCTTGTCAGTGGTACCTGTTGTCTTGCGGCACTGCCTTGTGGTTCGCAGGGCTGAAGCTTCTGCCTTATATGCACTGGGATATCACCAGTTGGCCAGAGAGGTATTGCTTCGTTGTCCCCCTGAGGAGCTGTTGTGAAAATTTTGCTTAGCCGCCTGACCGGCCGTAATGATCTGCTGTTGGCACTGCTGTTGATAGCCGTAGTCTTTATGATGATCCTGCCAATGCCAACGGAGCTGGTGGACGTACTCATTGCTATCAACCTGGGCATTGCGGTTATCTTGATGATGATGGCGATCTACATCCACACCCCGTTGGAGTTTACTGTCTTTCCATCACTACTGTTGCTGACCACATTGTTTCGCCTGTCGCTTTCAATTACCACCACACGACTGATTCTGCTACAGGCGGATGCCGGGCAGATAGTCTATACCTTCGGCAACTTTGTGGTGGGAGGTAATCTGGTCGTGGGCGCGGTGATCTTCTTAATCATCACGATTGTGCAGTTTCTGGTGATCACCAAAGGTGCGGAGCGGGTTGCTGAGGTGTCAGCACGTTTCAGTCTGGATGCCATGCCAGGCAAACAGATGAGTATCGATGGCGATATGCGCGCCGGGGTGATTGATATGGAAGAGGCCCAGCTTCGGCGCAATCGAGTGGAGAAAGAATCGCAGTTATACGGTGCTATGGATGGTGCCATGAAGTTTGTTAAAGGGGATGCGATTGCCGGTTTGATTATTATCGTGGTGAACTTGCTGGGCGGGATCACGATTGGTGTCGTGCAGCGCGGTTTGCCTGCTGGGGAAGCCCTGTCTATTTATGCCATTTTGACTATTGGTGATGGTTTGATTTCACAGATCCCGGCGCTGTTTATTGCGATTACCTCCGGCATGATTGTGACTCGGGTATCGGCTGAGGTGTCGGCCGATCTGGGTAAAGATATCGGTAGCCAG
>NZ_JAKRFQ010000659.1 GCF_022347985.1 Photobacterium sp. OFAV2-7 | reverse complement strand
CACCGATCTTCCAGAATGTCCCCAGCAATAAAGCTTTTTTGATCGCATTACCAAACAACAGCCTATAGGCGATAGACGGTGTATTCATTGTCGTGATCATGGTTACGCCTTTCAATTTATCCAGTTTGGAAAACATGCGAGTCCCTTTGCTGTTGTAGTCATAAGCAATCCCCGGAAATATCAGTTTATCGATAAATCCTTTTGTCAGTGCAGGCATAAGCTCCCACCAAATAGGGAAAATAAATACAATATGATCTGCTCTTTCAATTCGCTGTTTGTAGTCAAGAACTTGCTCATCAAGAAGCTGCTGGGAACGTTCAGGATCGGTTCGAGCCAGAGCAAATGCCTGAAGATCTTTTCCTCTCATCACAGGGTCAAAATTGTCGTTATCGAGATGAATAAGATCAATGTCATGATTTCCTTCATCCAGCCCTCTTTTGACCGCTTTCAGAATGGCGTTACAAAAGCTCATCTCATAAGGGTGATTAAACACAATCAATACACGCATAGCTTTCTCTATGTCTCAATTAGAAAGCTTTATCTTAGAGCAGAGGAAAGAAATCAAACGATAACATATGTTATCAATGTAGCTACTTCCGACATCGAATTCGACTCAGTGAAACGGAAGTGATCCCAAGATAGGATGCAATATAGTGCTGCGGTATTAATCTAATAAGCTCTGGGTGTTCATTGGTTAATTCTTGGTATCTTTGTTGTGGTGTATCTTTGATTCGCGACAGAAACAGCCTCTGATAATGCTTTAACCTTTCACAAAGCATTTGAAAAATAGCATCTTTAAGTTCTTGAGACTGCACGATCTGCTCATTGACACATTGCTTTGAAATAGCATATACCGTCGACGGGAGAATACTCTCAACGGTATAAGGGCTAACTTCATCATACATAAAGCTTTCAAAAGAAGAGACAAATTGCCCCTCGAGAAAAAACTGAAACGATACATCTTTACCATCGTGGTTAAACCATGATCTCAGGCAACCACTTTCAACATAATAAAGCGTGTCACTCATTGAACCTTCTTCAATCACAACCTCTTTTTTCCTTAGCTCTATACGTTTCGCGTAAGGAGAGAAAGCCTGCCAGATTCGTTCTTTGTTACTCATACTGCAAATTCCGTTAAGCCGTTACTCATTATTATACGAAAATCATGGCTTACAAAATGCACATGCCAAAAAATCTTATATACATTGAAAACCACAGCCCTAAAAGACTAAATGTTTCTAGCGACCAAGCTCTACTAGTTGCTATTAAAGTCGAGCAACAAAAATACACGTATCCACCAGGTTGAGGATATCCTTCAAAGAGAGAACGTTGAAATAATGGAGTAACCATTGTTTCTACAAACGATCGCCTGTTTTGCGCACAATCTTAGTCACTACTCTTGCAATTATCCCCAGCAAAGACATAGGTACTGGCGGCAGCTCTTTTCGGTAACCATGCTTAAACGCTGGACGAGATTCAATGCGTTTCATCCAGCGCTTAACATTAGGGAAAGGTTGAAGGGAGTAGCCCAACACCTGCAACACAAACGCATTGGGAAACCAGGCAATATCAGCCAGAGAATACGTATTGCCGACCAGATATTCCCTGCCTTCCAATGCCAGCTCCAGCTTACTGAACTGATCATGTAACACAGCTTCCGCCTGCTTGATATCGCAGCCAACCAATCCTTTCCTTCTCTCTTCATGAAAACGAGTACGGTGAGGAATATGCGCTTGATAAAACGCCCAGTCTCGGGGTGTCGGAAGCCGTCCATACCCCTTGGCATATACATAGTTAACGACACCGGGTTCGTGAGAACGTCCGGCGGCATCCAACCAGTCATTCATTTGCTCTCTAAGAGAATCTTCTTTTGGGCTCAAACTCACCTCAGGAAAGGTTTCTTCTAGATAGCGCAGAATGGTAACTGACTCATGCATAGCCATACCATCATGTACGATAGCGGGTACCTCCCCCTTAGGATTGATAGCAATGTACTCATCGGTCAGCTGCTTGCTTTTCAGCAAATCAATCAGGTGTTTTTCTACTTTGAGCCCTTTTTCTTCGATAGCCAGTAAAACGCGCCCGGCACAATTCGAGAGCGGATGATAGAAAAGGTGTAGTCCTGTCATTTGTTCTGGGTTCAATGTACGCATCTTATTACCTCTACAGTGTTGTTATCTGATAGGTGGCTTTAGGAAAATGAACATGAACCCTACCCGCAACCTCTGTGTCTCTCGCCAGTATCCAACGTTCATTATCTTCGCCCACCAGGCAACCCTGTGTATCGCCCAGAAGAATATCCGTCGTTGACACTGATACACGCTTGCCTATTAATGAGCCTTGAGTCATCGAAGTGTCTATTAAACGTGGCTGGTTATTCTTGGCTGAAGTAATTGCATTGAATGGCGTAATGTCAGCCGATCTACCATGAGAAAAGCTGATCATTTTCTGATACCACTTTTCCAATTGAGGCCGGCCTTTAAACAGTACGCGCCCTTCCATTCCCATTCGAAACCAAATCAGATGAACAGCGCAAAAATCCGCATAGGTCGGTGCTGACCCATTCAGAAAGTCCTGCAGCAATCGCGTTTCTAGCTTATCAAGATACCGTTGCCACAACGCTTTACTTCTTGCTCTGTCAGGTGCCGCCGCTGTGAGCTCAGGATTACTATTTCTGAATAGATGCTTTTTATCTGCCAGGTAATTAGGTAACTGGCGCAATGGAACCTGAGACAGCAGGGCCCGTATCAACCCCAGAGGGTGTAACGAATTAAGGGAGAAATGAAAAACATCATTCTCTATATACTCAGACCATTGCCACTCTTCCTGTGACTGAAAGAACGGGTTCAGTTTTTCATTTCCTGATAGTTCAGAAATTTCAGCTGCTATGATCCGCGTATCACAAAAAATATCTGCGCCCAGCTGAACCACCGGAATTCGGCGATAACCATCGAGAAGCGGGTCAATAGACGGTCTTGGCGGGGTTAATGGCGCTTCAACAGAAAGCCAGGACAAGTTGGTGTAACCCAGCATTAGACGAATTTTCTCGGAATATGGAGAGACCGATTTATGGTGAAAAAT
>NZ_JAKRFQ010000068.1 GCF_022347985.1 Photobacterium sp. OFAV2-7 | reverse complement strand
TTTGATGAAGAAATTGAGTGGACCTGGTTCTATCTGTGGCACCACGAAGGTCGACGTGCCCGCCATGGTGCAGCCATGCAGGCACCTGATTATGTCCAGTGGCATGGTATGTATGAAGTGGCAGAGCGTTTCTATATCGAAATGGTTCCACAATATCTTGAAATTGTTGAGGAAGCCGAGCATGGCGGCAACAAAGAGGGAGCAGATCGCGCCCGTGCCGTACTGCAGGAAATTCTGGATAGACCAGAGCATGCCTGGTTTACCGGCAAAGAGCCTGAGTCGGTGAAAGAGGCCCGTAAGAAAGCACAGGCCGAATTTAAGGCCCGTTACCTAAGCGAAAGCAAGGAATAACTATCCGGGGAGGCCGGTTTATCCGGCCTGTCTCCTAAGTGAGGAACGATGGGAGAAGAACTATCTCGGACGCAACGCTTGTGGCGATGGCTCAAAAAACCGCTGTTATGGGGAATACCGATTGGTATTTTCCTGGCTGTTCTGGCCATAGGTGCATTTCAGGGTGTGATGGTTGCGTCCAATCAGAATGCATTCTGTTTTAGCTGCCACCTCAGCATGGATACTATTGTCCAGGAATATAAGGCCTCGTCCCATTATGTCAGTGATGATGAGGTATTGGCTACATGTGCCGATTGTCATGTCCCCCATGGCTTCATCGACAAGATGAAAGTGAAGATCGCCGCCACGGCTGATATCTATCACATGATAAAGGGCACCATAACCAAGGAGAATTTTGAAGAACACAGACCCAGGCTGGCTAAAATGGTCTGGGACGATATGCTGGCCAATGACTCTGAGGCTTGCCGACATTGTCATGTTGGTGACAACTTCGATTTGAGCAAGCAGCCTCAGCGAGCCAGGCTAAATCATGAACTGATGGAGAGCCGGGGGGAAACCTGTATTCATTGCCATACCGGGCTCGCCCATAAACGGATTGCTATCGAGTAACGAAGGCTGCGCCTGGTGCGCAGCCTTTTCTTTCGCCTCTATCTAGCCTTTGTGGTTATTAATTAAGGCGTTTTTAACAAGATTAATGTTGGCTTTAATTGGTAAGGGAAAATAACGCCATTTGTAGTGTTGTTGATATTAATCATAAGAATGGTAATCGTTATCACTTAATCTATACCATGGTCACCTTTGGTGAAGGTTGTCTGTTGTTTATCGATTGAGTGAGGGGTATCACGTGCATTATTACCGACTATTTCTGCCACTTTTTGTCTTGTTAATGACTGGCACGGTTCAGGCCCATACGGCATTAATGGCCTGCTACGATGAAGGGAATGGTTTTATTAGCTGCGAAGGTGGCTTTAGTGATGGTGCCAGTGCCGAAGGTGTTGAGTTTCGCATTGAGCAAAATGGTAACGCCGTCATGGAAACGAAAATGGATGAGTACGGTGAGGTCTACTTTAAGAAACCGTTAGGCCGTTACTCGGTTGTCCTTAATGCCGGAGAGGGGCATATCGTTCATATTGATGGTCAGGATATTACGGAGTAGTTCGCATGGGGAATAACCCAAATACTGATGCCGTGATTTCTATCGCTGACTTGCACCATAGCTATGGCGACAAGGCCATTTATGAAGGTCTGAATCTGGATATCGAGCCTGGCACTATCTTCGGTTTGTTGGGCAAAAATGGAGTTGGTAAGTCTACCCTCATCAACTTGCTGATGGGCTACCTCAAACCGCAGCGTGGGGAGTGTCTGGTATTTGGCGAGTCTGCCAACCAGTTGTCGGCTCAAACCCGGGCAAGAATCGCGCTGCTGTACGAAGGTTTTATTAGTTACGATGCGATGAGCATTGAGCAGGTCGAGCAGTTCTTTTCTTCATTTTATCCCAAGTGGCAGAAACGCTATTTCTACGATTTGATTGCGCTGATGGATGTTAGCCTCAAGCAGTCTCTTTCTTCTCTCTCTTTTGGCCAAAAATCACAGGTTGTGCTTGGTTTACTGCTGGCGCAGGATGCCGATTTGTTGATCCTTGATGATTATTCGATGGGGCTGGATGCGGGGTATCGCAGGTTGTTTGTCGATTACCTGGGTGACTACCTGCATGGCACAGCAAAAACGGTGCTGATCACTACCCATGTTATGAATGATTTGGAAAATCTGGTGGATCAAATCGCGATCGTAGACAGAACAACACAGGTCTACCAAAGCAGCATGGCAAACTTTAATCAGCATTTTCGCTGCTATAGCACAGAGGCCGAGAATGGTTTTCCTGAGTCTCAGCTTATTCACCGTCGGGAAAAGTTCAGGGAGAAAGCTTATCTTTATTCGTTTGAGCCACTGGATACTTTAGAGCAGGTACTAGGGATCCCACTTAGGGAAGAGGCCTTGACCTTTGAAGAACGTTTTCTGGGATTTGTAGGGAAATACTGATGGCTATCTGCGCTATTTATCAAAAAGAATGGTTTAAGTTGAAGTGGTATAGCCTGGTCCTTTCCTCGGCGATGCTCGTTGTTGCAGGTTATTTCTGGCTTAATCTTACTGGGCAGTTTGCGGCAATAGAGCCAGAATCCATGATGTGGTATCGCTTTACCCACCTCGGTGACAAGCCTTACTCCTGGGTGCTGGATGGTTTTGTTTTGGTAGGAGCCATCACGGCTGTTTGCCAGTTTGTACCAGAAGTGGTGGGCAAGAGGGTTCGGATTCTGGCGCATTTACCTATCCCGCTTGGCCAGGTTATCGCCAGACATTTACTGGCTGGCAGCCTGATGGTTGTGTTTGTCAACGGCCTGCTGGCAGTGCTGGCACTGACTGCATTTGCTGGTTTATACCCGGTTGATATTGCACTGGTTGGCTTCAAGGATATGTTATTTGGCCAACTGCCGGCGCTTGCCATTTATCTCGGCCTGACAGCTTGTATCGTAGAAAGCCACTGGCGGTATAAGATCGGAAAGGCAGTGATAGCAGCGTTAGCGACAGTGGGATTGTTTCGGGAATACCACGGAATAAGTGATCTACTATGGCTGCTGGTAATACCAGGGATGATATTGCTGGTGGCAGATAGTTTTCTGAGTATTAAGACAAGGCGATTAACTAACGTGGTATGCCGAGTCATCGTTGCGGCGCTGGTTGTTATGCTGGTGATAGATTTATCTGCCCGGTTGCGAGGTGAGTTGGCCTCATCGCATGATGATTATTATGTCTTTTACTCTCCGGTATTAGAGCAGTTTGTTTATCAACAAAACGGAAGCGGACATCAGTTTTCTTATGGCACGGAGCAGGCTGAGCTGAGCAAGTCGGAGTTTGAAGCTGCATTGCCTTTTGTCTATTGGAAGAATTTGGATATTCAGGGCAAGTTGCCTGTGACACTCGATGGTCGGTCTTTTGATAAGAGAGCAATCCGTAACGCCCGTATGAGTTTGCAGTATGATCCGGGTAAGCTGCTTGATCCCGACGTTGCTTTGTATCCGTTATTTAATCCCATTAGCCATAAAGGGGCGATTCCGTTTCCGGAGCAGGCATTTGCGGTTAAGGTTGATAGTCTGGTGGTTTATGAGGCTGAAACGGCAGAGCCGAACCGTCAGTTAACCGATGAGCTCAATCAGCAGTTATTGGCCTCTGGTGTGACTTTCCCGATCAGCAAGGTATGGGGGAAGACAACGAACATGAAGCCGTTTGATTGGGGCTATTTTATAAAGGATAGTAACAACCGTATTTTCAATCTACGCCGCGCAGATAATGTCTTGCAGGTAGAAGCTGTTTCGGTTCCGGCATCGGTGGGCGAGCTGGCATTTATGCAGGTATCGGAAAACCGGCATAAGTTGTTCTACGGTTATGCGATTGCTGCCAGTAGTCAGGTTTATCTGATCTCTTACCCTGATTACAGCTTGATCCCGTTGCCGCTTGAAGGGTTCGACTATCACAAAATGTCATTGCAGTTGCTGGCCGATCCGCTGTATTACTTGGTTCGCTTCGATGATGGCGAGAACTATCATGCGGCAAGGTTCGATAAGCAGTACAACTTGCTAGATAAAATCACACTTCATGCGCAGGGATCGCTTCACTAGGCCTGGATGTTGTCTAATTTGTGCCAAATTATGACCCTCACCAAACTCGAAGGGACAAATGTCCTCGTTGCCTTGGTGGGGGTTTTCTTACAATATCGCCAAGCAAAAATACTTTAGAAGGATAACAGGATGGACTTTGTAGCTTGGTTCGATATTAATAATACCTTAGTGAACATACCCATCGGCGGTGGTTACGCGATGTCGTGGATTGAAGCGGTGGGTACGGTATTTGGTTTGCTGTGTATTTGGTATGCAAGCCAGGAAAAAACGATCAACTATGTATTTGGTCTGATCAACGTGACCTTGTTTGCGATTATTTTCTATCAGATCCAGCTGTACGGGATCCTGCTTCTTCAGTTTTTCTTCTTCTGCGCCAACCTGTACGGCTGGTACGCCTGGACAAGGCCGACGTCGGACTCTGGCGACATGCTGGAAGTACGCTGGCTGAGCAAGCAAAAGCTGGCAATAACCGCTGCAATCAGCGTGGTAGCAATTGGTTTGATGACTGTCTACATCGATCCATTCTTCTTTGCACTGGCTAACATTACCGTTGATGGCCTGAACCTGTTCGGTGCCGACTTGGCGCGCCCGACACTTGAACCGGATGCATTCCCGTTCTGGGATGCGACAATGACAGTATTGTCTGTTGTGGCACAAATCCTGATGACCCGTAAATATGTAGAAAACTGGATGCTGTGGGTCGTGATCAACGTGATCAGTGTCGGTATCTATGCTGCGCAGGGCGTATACGCACTGTCGATTGAGTACGCAATTCTGCTGTTTATTGCAGCCAACGGTACTCGTGCGTGGATGAAAACGGCCAAGCAAAATCAGGCCAAGCAACTTACCACTGAGAAAGAGGCAGTAGCATGAGTAAACAGCCTCATATCGCAGTCAGTGCCGAGCAGGTGTCAGAAAAAGTCATCGTATGTGGTGAGCCGGATCGGGTGAATCGTATCGCAGCCTTGCTTGAACAAGCCGAGTTGCTGGCTGATAACCGTGAGTATCGAGTGATGAGCGGGCTCTACCAAGGCCAGAGGATTACTGTGTGCAGTACCGGTATTGGCGCGCCGTCAGCCATTATTGCCCTTGAAGAGCTGGCGCAATGCGGCGCAAGGTATATGGTTCGTGTCGGCTCGGCCGGTGCCCTGCAGGCCAATATTGGTCTTGGTGAGCTGATAGTTGCAGAAGCGGCGGTTCGCGACGAGGGGGGCTCCAAGGCATATGTGGCTAGCGAGTTCCCGGCGGTTGCCAGTCATCAGTTGGTAGCTGGAATGGATACTTATCTTAAACAACAGCGATATCCTTCCCATGCCGGTGTGGTCAGATCACACGACAGTTTCTATACCGATGGTGAAGATGAGCTGTGCCAATACTGGAACAAATATGGGGTGTTAGGTGCCGATATGGAAACTTCGGCACTGTTTACCGTAGGGCGTCTGCGCGGGCTTCAGGTCGCATCGATTCTGAATAATGTCGTTTTGTATCAGCAGGATGTTCAGGATGGTGTTAATCAGTATGTCAGTGCCGATGACATCATGATGGCTGGCGAGAGCATGGCGGCCAAAGCGGCTCTCTACGCGCTCACAACCCAGCCCTAGTGATAGACTAGTTTTTGTAACTTAATGAAACGAAGCCCGGCTGATGCTGGGCTTTATGTGATCTGTGTTGTTATGAGATTCTTGTGCTACATGCAAGCTTTCGCTAGGATTTGATGACTTTCAGGCTGCTGTTATTGTCTTATGCAACTAAAACCTTACCAAACAGGCCGCTTTACCCAACACCTGAATACCTTGTACCAAGAGTTCCGTCAGGCTTTTTATCAGTGTCAGCTCCACAGTAGATATTATCAGGCTGGTGAGGAGATTTTGCGTCAGGGGCAGGTCGTCGACCATTTATACCTGGCATCGGTCGGTCGGGTATCGATGAATATCTCCGCCGTAAATGGCCGGCGTTTTCAGCTTGGCGAGGTCGATTGCGATTACCATGTCTTTGGTGAAATGGAGTTGTTTACCGACACTTCATGCCAGTGGAGTGTGGTTGCTGAGGAACAGCTTGAAGTCGATGTGATCTGCCTGAAATCGGTGGCCGATTTGTTGCTTGAACGTCCGGAGTTTACCTTGTTCTTTGCCAGTGCGCTGGCCAATGATTATCAGGATTCACTGGATATCTACACTTATCGACTGTTGCATCCGATTACCTACAATATTGCTTATGATCTCTGGCATCGCCAGCGAGAGAATGTGATGTTGGGATCGTTTGACAAGGCAGGCCAGGAGGCCGAGCGGTTTGGGACCTCTAGCCGGGTTTACCGACGTGCCGTGAAGGAGCTGATTGACAAAGGGCTGGTGGTTAAAGACGGTGCTGAAATTCAGGTTGTGGATTTGGATGCACTGAAAGTCTTTATTGATCAGTTTGAGTAGCCCATCTTCGGCTCAGCCTTAACGACTTTATTAACAGGCGTTGCTCATGAGCAGCGCCTTTTGCTTTCTCAGATATCAGTTTTCATGCAAACTTGGCGGTATTTTGTACAACGCATTTTATGGTGTTCAGATTTCAAAATTGATAATTGCTTTCTCCAAAACGGCTTAAATATCCCTCCGAAGCCCGTATTTTCGTTGTTTTTATTCCTTGTGGGCTATGTGGATATTCTTTCGCTTTCTATTCATATAGATGAATAAATAGACAGGGATGCAAAATGAGATGTAAATCACTTTATTGATGCAACAAATAGTGGAGCATTCACGCATTATTTGAAATACATCACCAAAGAGTACGTTTCATGTCTTACTTGCATTTTATTTTGGGCCTCGTTGTTGTGGCCGTATTAGCATTGGTTGTCAGCAAAGACAGAAAGAGCATCAAGGTTCGTTATATCATTCAGTTGCTTGTCATTGAGCTGGGGCTTGCATATTTCCTTCTTGGTTCAACTGCCGGTACCGGTATTGTCACGAAATTTTCAGATGGCTTTAAAAGCCTGATGGCCTTTGCCGCGGAAGGAACTAACTTCGTCTTTAGCGGGCTGGTGAATGTCGGCCAGTTTGACTTCTTCATGCATGTGCTTATGCCGATCGTATTCATTTCGGCACTGATCGGTATTCTTCAGCATATTAAGGTGCTGCCGGTTGTTATTCAGTTTATCGGTCTGGTGCTTTCTAAAGTAAATGGTATGGGCAAGCTGGAATCTTTCAACGCCATTAGTGCCTTGATGGTTGGCCAGTCGGAGAACTTTATTACCTATAAAGATATTCTAAGCAAGATGTCAGAGCGTCGTATGTACACATTGGCAGCAACGGCAATGTCTACCGTGTCGATGTCAATTGTTGGCTCTTACATGCAGTTGATTGAGCCAAAATACGTGGTTGCGGCTCTGATCCTTAATATGTTCAGCACCTTTATTATTCTCTCGATGATTAACCCTTATGATCATCATGCTGAAATGGACTTTGATGAATTGGTTAAAAGCGGCAGTGAAGAGAAACTGACGTTCTTCGAAATGCTGGGTGAATATATCCTGACCGGTTTTAAGGTGGCCGTGATTGTCGCAGCGATGCTGATTGGCTTTATTTCCCTGATTGCCATGGTGAACCAGGCCTTCACCTGGGCATTTGGTATCAGTTTCCAGGATACGATTGGCTACCTGTTCTATCCGGTCGCATGGCTAATGGGCATCCCTACTGGCGAAGCATTGCAAGCTGGCAGCATTATGGCAACCAAGCTGGTTTCTAACGAGTTCGTTGCAATGATGGCACTGCAGGACAAGATGGCGGGTCTGTCGGCTCAAACCGTGGGTACCTTGTCTATCTTCCTGGTTTCTTTTGCCAACTTCAGCTCTATCGGTATTATTGCCGGTGCGGTTAAAGGGGTAAACGAAGAAAAGGGTAACATGGTGGCACGCTTTGGCCTGCGTCTGCTATATGGTTCAACGCTGGTCAGTGTATTGTCGGCAATGATTGCCAATGTGATGATCAGCTAAGAGCTTAACTACTTAATGATCCTACGCTCGCTCATGATGATGCGAGCGTAGGGCTCAGGGTTGGCAGCTCTGCCAACTCTCACCAGATACTAGGCAACTATTTTTTTCCTTCCTGATGACTTTTCTGCTTGGCCCGATTGGTGGCTGGCTTGTTGTTGGAGCTGTGACGGCCTTTGTTCTGCCTGCTTTTGGGCACGTAATTCAGAATCGATACAGGGACTTCTTTTCTTGGTGCAAACCCTTCAATTTCTTTTCGGGTGATCAGGTGTCCGAGGCGACTTTCGATCATGCATAGATTTTTAAAGTCATCTTTCGAAACAAGCGAGATTGCCTCACCAGACGCTCCGGCTCGGCCGGTACGGCCAATACGGTGGACGTAGTCATCCGCAGGATATGGCAAGTCATAGTTAATAACGCGCTGTAGATTATCGATATCAATACCGCGAGCGGCCACACCTGTTGCCACGAGTAAGTTAAGCTTGCCCGATTTGAAATCAGCCAGAAGTTTTGTACGCACTTCCTGGCTCCGGCCGCTGTGGAACGACTCGGCTTTGATTCCGCGTTTTTCGAGCTGGCTGACCAGCTTTGCGGCACCATGCTTGGTCTCGATAAAGATGAGTGCCTGTTCCCACTGGTTTTCTTTGATCAGATGGCTTAGCAGGGCTGATTTTTTGTCTTTGTCGACCGTGACCAGCCATTGGTCGATTTTTGGCTTGGCCGAGCTATCTGGCGTCACCGAAATCTCGACCGGGTTATTGATGGCCGTTTTGGCCAAGATACGAACCTGCTTGGATAGCGTGGCAGAGAACAACAAGTTTTGACGCTCCAGCGGCAAGCGCTCAACAATCTTGTTGATATCGTCAATAAAGCCCATGTCGAGCATACGATCGGCTTCATCCAGCACCAGCACGTCGAGCTCATCAAAGTGCACCGCACGCTGGCTGTACATATCCAGTAGCCTGCCCGGCGTTGCAACCAGGATATCGACACCTTCTATCAGCTGTTGTTTCTGCTGTTTGGAATCTACGCCACCGTACATAGCCAGCGAAGAGAGCGAAAGGTGTTTACTGTACTGGGAAATATTTTCCTCAACCTGCACTGCCAGTTCTCGGGTGGGTACAAGGATCAATGCGCGAATACGCTTGCGACGAACCTGGCGCTGCTCTTCACTCAGCATTTGGATGATCGGCAGTACAAAACTAGCGGTTTTGCCTGTACCCGTCTGGGCCGCTGCCAGAAGGTCCTTGCCCGTCATGATGACTGGAATTGCTTTCTCTTGAATAGGCGTAGGTGTCTTGTAGCCGAGTTCGGTTACAGCTTTTACAATCGGATCGCTTAATCCAAGCTTGGAGAATGGCATGTTGAATCTCAGGTAGATGATTAATAAACACTGTTATTGCGGGAGGCGATAACAGAGGGATAAACGTGCGCATTCTAACATTTGTAACGGTTGACCTGTAGCCGCATTTACAGTCGTTACATGGCTGAATAATAGAGGCGTGTATTGCGTAACGAGAGCGGGGTATCTTTGAGATGCTTGTTGATTTTTTGCAACAGGCGCTTTTTGGTGATCGGCTTGGTCAGATGATCTTCCATCGTAAGCGTTATGGTTGTTGCTACATCTTCCCCGTACTCGCCGGTAAGCGCTACGATAGGAGTGGAGGGGGAAATCTTGCGGATTTCTTTAGTGGCTTCGAACCCGTCCATAACCGGCATCCGAATATCCATCAGGATGAAGTCAATCTCTTCTGCCATAACTATCTCGACAGCTTTTTTGCCGTTTTCAGCCTGGAAGCAAATGATGCCTTCATTTTCAAGATAGCCTTTGATCAGCAAACGATTTACCAGCATGTCGTCGACAACCAGCACTTTTTTTCCAATCAGGTTACCCAAGGGTTTTAGCTGACCATTTTCGATAATATGCTGAAGGCTGATCAGCAGTTCCTCTTCCCGAGTGTCGATGACGCCTTGAATGAGGTTATCTGTCCCTTCATAAGACTTGGCTGTCGAACCATTATTAGTACAGCTGATAATGGGAGTAATTTGGGCGATGGAGCCGAGTTCTCCGCAGCGGATAGACTTGATCGCATTGGCTGACTGTCGAGTGATATCTTCATTAATAAATACAAAATCAAAATGCCGAAATGACAGTATGTGCATCATTTCTTTTATCGATTCGACTTTGGTGATCTTGATATTCAGTTCGTACAGCAATACCGTTAGTTTCAGGCTTGATGAAAACTCACCGACCAGTAAGCAATATTTTCCCTTTAGTGCCCGTTTGAAGCGCTGAACGGTCTCCCTATCGTAGGCCGAGTTTATGGTCGGAAAACTAAGGGTAAACTCGGTAAACTTCCCAGCTTCAGAGCGGCATGAGATATTGCCGCCAAACGCTGTCATGACACGCTGGCAGTATGCCAGACCCAGGCCGTTGCCATTATTCTTACCTGAGGTGTACATTTCGTCGAAAATATAGGGTAGCCGGGACGCATTTATTCCGGGGCCAGTATCAGTAAAGATGACTTTATTATGACGATCACCTGTACTTAGCCTGATGCTTATCTTCATTTCAGGATATTCAGAGATGTAATGTAAGCTATTGTTCAGCAAGTTAAAAATAATGAAACTGTAAAGGGTGTCATCGCCTTTGAAAATGAAGTCAGTGTGTGGATCCAGTGAGATAAGGTGTCTTGAGCTGGCGTGCTCAAAATTGTAGTCATTGAGGGATTGTCTTATCAGCTCACGGGCAGAAAAGAGTCGGAATGAATCGGGGCTGATCCTGCCGCCTTGAAGTTCGTTCAGTATGACTTCAATAAATTTAGAACCAAGCTGAACGGCACTTTTTACCTCACAGATATTTTGGTAAAGGGTCTTCATCTCCGATGATGCATAAGGCACCAGAGATGAGGTATCTAAATCAAACAGGTCGGCATCAATACGTTCAAAATGGTATTGAATTTTTGATAATGGATTCTTCATTTCATGAGCAATAGATCCAGCGAGTAGCTGGGATTTGCGTATTTCATCCTCGGCATAAATAAACTTGTTTGATTGCTCGAGCACCAGTTGAAGGGCACTAATTTCTTCCTGACTGAAAATGCCTCCCTCATTCTTTTTTGAAACCATGAATAAGTGAGTGATGACATTATTGTTAAAAATAGGAAGTACGAGAGCTGAGTCATTTTCAGCCATGCTATTTCTTATTTTGGTTAGTTTTTCTATGTCTGAAGAGTGATATTCAATGAAATAG
>NZ_JAKRFQ010000658.1 GCF_022347985.1 Photobacterium sp. OFAV2-7 | reverse complement strand
GTACGCTATACCTTCGGGCAGAATAATAACCACCAGTTATTTGTAGGAACGTCCCGTAGTGACATTATTACTGGCGTATTCGCCTTAGAAGTTGGTTATAAAATTGAAGTGCAACCAGAATCAACATTGGCGTTTTCAGTCTTACCGACAATCATCAATGGTGAAACCTGGGCAGATCCCTTTATTACAGACAAAGCCAGAAAAGAGACGGATGTAAAAGGTAATGTATACCGAATAAATTATGAGAACATCTTACACACAGGCTTGTCTGCTGATATTGCCTATTATGATAAAGAGATAGATAACGAGGAATCCGGAAAAGAGCTTTTCGGCTCGGCTAATAGCTCACTTAATCGCAATGGCCATGGCTATTATTCAAAGCTCTCCATGCCACTCTACTATGATGGTACAACATTGCTTACACCGGCCTTTTTATACCAACACTTTTCAGCTGACGGTAAAGCAATATCTCATGATAAGTATGGTCTTAACCTGACATATGTCCGATTTATTGGCAGGCATAGCTTCGCATTATCCGGTGATGCAACGATTACTTCTTTCAACGAGTTACACCCTGTTTTTAATAAAGAACAGGAAGATAAAGGCTATAGTGTCAGCGTGTCCTACGAGTACGATAAGTTCCTAAACATGAATGACTGGAGTTTTAATATTGTACTAGGCTATGACCGAACGGCATCTAACATCGACTTTTATGAAGAGACTCAATACTACTCAACATTAGGTGTCAGCTACCATTTTTAAGCCAAACTGACTGTATCTTACCTAATGATTAATAATAGTAAGGGAGAGGCTCTCTCCCTATTCTGTTTGGTATTCAGGCAACCTTATATACCCAAGCTACTGATTTACGGCCTGATTTATTACTTCCATACTACAACAGCAATTTCGACCACGGCGTTTTGCTTCATACAAGGCATCATCTGCCGCCTCCAGCAATTTTCGTGATGAAAATGCCAGATCAGGAACGACGGTAGAAACACCGACACTAATAGTAAGGTGCTGATGGGACAAAGATGAACTATGCGGAATATCCAATTCATCGATACTGGCCCTGATCCGCTGTGCCGCCAGCATGGCACCTTCATTGTCAGTTTCCGGAAGGATGATGGCAAACTCTTCCCCGCCAATGCGAGCTATTTTATCCATCTCACGCAGTGGCACACTTGCCAGCGTACGAGCAACCTCCCTGAGGCAATCGTCTCCGGCCTGATGCCCGTACGTGTCGTTATAGGCCTTGAAATGGTCGATATCCAATATAATAAATGAAAGCGGCTGCTGTGAACGTATCCCCCGCTTCCACTCCTCGTTTAGCACTTCATCAAAGCGCCTGCGGTTTAACAAACCGGTCAAGCCATCAGTGGTAGAAAGCAACAAAAGCTGCTCGTTGGTTTCTTCTAGTTGCTGCTGAAGCTCTTCAAGTTCGACAAGCTTGCGGTCAAACTCCTGGGTTTTTTCGCGTAACGCTTCTTTTTGCTCATAAAGTTCGATAAAGACACCGACTTTACTCTGAAACATCACAGGAATTAAGGGTTTAAGCAAATAGTCAACAGCGCCTGACTCATAGCCTCTGAAGATATGCGAAGGGGCTTTCGAGGCTGCGGTAACAAAAATTATCGGGATATGTTTGTTTTTTTTATTTCCACGCATTAGTTCGGCAACTTCATAGCCATCCATTCCCGGCATCTGGACATCAAGCAAAATCAATGCAAAGTCATGATCCAAAGTATGTGCTAAGGCTTCTTCGCCTGAGTTAGCTTTTATCAGCTCGATATTAAAAGGGTCAAGCAAGCCTTCCAGGGCCAGCAGGTTTTCTGGTCTATCATCAACAATCAGTATCTTGGGAATAGCCATAATCAGTCAGTGGTACAAAGTGAATTTAAAAAACAGCCTATCTCGTTCAAGGGAAGGATGTAATCAACGTCTGCGGCCTCAATAGCCGCCCTTGGCATAGCTTCAGCCTCTGCGGTCTCAGGAGACTGAACCACAGCCAGCCCTCCAAACTGCTTAATTCGTGCCATTCCGGCAGCACCATCTGAGTTTGCACCGGTTAATACCACCCCGACTAACTCATCTAAATAAGCATCCGCTGCTGTTTCAAACAATACATCAATGGAAGGGCGGGAAAAGTTCACCCGCTCCTCAGTCGAAAGTGCTATTGCTTGGTTGTATTCAACAAGCAAATGATAATTGGGGGGGGCGAAGTAAATCACCCCTCCCTCTATCTGCTCTTTGTCTTCCGCTTCTTTAACTTCCAGCAAACATCGTTGGCTGAAGTGAATGGGAAGATAATTTTCTGATGTCGGGCTGACATGCTGAACAACCAAGACCGGAAGCGAAAATGTGCGGTCAAGAGCAGGCAGTATTTTATCTAGCGCAGCCAAGCCACCAGCTGAAACGCCAATCACTACTGCTCGATAATGCCTGCTCGTGCTCATTTCATCATTCCCTAAAATGTGCGTTTTTTACGGTATATTTTTTCGCGTTCACATACCACTTCAAACTTATCTACGACATCAGAAAACCTGATACTTTCCTTAGAACCCAGACACAGAAAACCGCCAGGACACAAACTATCACAGAACAACTGTAACACCCTGTTCTGCAACTCCCTATTGAAATAGATCAAGACGTTACGGCAAAAGATAATGTTCATTTCGCCGAACACACCGTCAGTTACTAGGTTATGAGGAGAAAAGAGAACTTTATCTTTGAGCGAGCTGTTTATCGCCACGTTATCATAATCGGCGGTGTAATAATCCGAGAAGGAGCCTGTGCCACCCGCTTTCTGATAATTGGCCGTATACTCGCGCACAAGATCCATCGGGTAAATCCCCTGCTTCGCCTTTTCAAGGATCCGCTCATTAAAATCGGTCGCGTAGATCTGAACACGATCCTTAACGCCCTCCTCCTCAAGCAAGATCCCCATCGAATACACTTCCTGCCCAGACGAACAACCGGCATGCCACACTTTGATAAATGGGTAAGTCTTCAGGTGTGGAATCACCGTATCGCGTACTTTCTGGTAGAACCAGGGATCCCTGAACATTTCCGTGACATTGATAG
>NZ_JAKRFQ010000657.1 GCF_022347985.1 Photobacterium sp. OFAV2-7 | reverse complement strand
CAAGCAGCTTCCCGGTAAGCACGGACGCAACCGCTATTCCTACGGTTTTCCAGCCGCCGAAAAACTGCACAACCCTGTTCACCGTTGCCCCGACATTCCACAGAGCAACAGTGAAGTCTTTTACGCCATACACCAGGCTTTTTACGGTACTGACGATCTCTTGCTTGTTGTTCCGAACAAAGCTGCTGACGGTAACGCCCAAACGTTGAATATCACCAGCCATTTCCCCACCTACGATCCCAGAGATTTCCTGCCATGCAGAAGTAGCTACACTAGTCAGGCTTTTGAACGCGCTGCCATAAGCCTTCGCACCATTGGCCCCCTGTTCAGTAAGCATGTTGAACTTGCGCTGCGTATCCAGCAACTCGTTGAGAGACTTGCCAGTATTGCGGATATAAGTGATAACCTTGTTGCCTTCACCACCAAACAGCATGTCTGCCAACGATGCGGCCTGCTGCTTGTCGGTCACCTTCTCCAGCCGCTGCATGATAAATTCAAACTGGTCGGCGGCTGCCATACCTTCCATCATGGCGGCATCAATGCCGAGAGCACCAAAGACATCCGAAACTGAAGACTGAGCACCAAGTGCTTTGAACTCACCAAACTTATTACTCAGCTCTTCAATCAAGTCTCCGATGTGTTCACCGTCCAGCCCAGCCTGATTGGCTACGCCGTTCCATGCCTTAAAGCGCTCGATGCTCATATCGTAAGACTGGGCCAGACCGACCATAGTGGCGGTTTGCTGGTTGGTAACTGTCATCAGGCCTGTCATGGCCGTGGTGGTTGCCCAGATAGAGCCAATGGCAACAGTTCCAGATGCAGCAATACCTCTGAACCTGCCACCAATGTCAGCAGCACTTTCAAACGCCTCTGCCTTGTCTCTGGCACCATCAATTTCATCACCTAACTGTTTGTAGCGACGGCTTAAGAGAGAAACATCGGCTCCGGCCAGTTTGGATTTTCGGATCTGGTGAGTTAGCTTTCCCTGCTCCCTTTCAAGCTCTTTGACGGTCTTCACCGATTTGCCCATCGACTTATTGAAGGCTGAACCGATTTTCGCAAACGAACTGTCTACTGAACCGCCTAAAGTAACGACAGTTTTAAGATTTTGGTTTACCACTACCTTCATCCTCCTTAGGCAATAGTTCTAAAAATTCGATAAACGCCTTAAACGGCAGCTCCAACAACTCAGAGATCGACCAGCCTGTGTGGCTGGCCAATACGATTAATCCTCGCTGGATGTCTCGTTCTCTGAGTTCTTCTTCCGAAAACCCACAATGACTTCTTGCACCTGCTCATAGTCACTCAAATCCAGCTCTTGAATGAGCTCCGGTTCAACACCAGCAAGTAATGACATCAGATGAACTTCTTTATCTGCAGGCTCTTTATTCTGCTTATCGGCGATCAGCTGATCACGAACCTTAGGGCGACGGATTTCCAGTGTTTCAACTTTTTGTCCCTTATATTCAAAGGGGATATCTAGCATTACTGATTTTGTTTCATTGGGGTATGGCATAAACAATTACCTATAAAAAAAGCCGCATCAGCGGCCTGTTAACAAATTCATTGCGACCTTGGCCGCTCTCATTAGCTCAGTTGCATCAATGCCCGGATACCTTCAAGCGCATCGATACCACCCAACTTACGAACATGGTTAACCGGGTCGATTTCAATCAGCTCAACACCGGAGCGAACCACTTTGTAATAGTCCAGCTTTTGGGTGACTTTCATGGCTTTATCACTCTGATCACCGCCGTCCTGTGTATCACGCTCAATTTTGGTGATCATGCCGCCCAGCTCTTCAACCAGGTCGTAACTGTTACCTTTCAGATCCTGATACGTCGAACGCACTGATACCGCTGTCCGGCTACCCTGACGCAAGCCAAACAGAGGCAGAACGGTGACATCGACACCATAAATCGAGTAACTGGTTTCCATTCCAGCCATGCCAACATCGATTGGGATTGGCATATCCATATCACCCGCCTGAAAATCCTTGGTGATCACTTCGAGTGCCGGTGGTGTGTATTCCTTGGCGTTACCAGCCTTGCCGATTCCATCTACCCAGATGGACCAGCGCTTCAGGATATTGTCTGCTGCCATTAGCCAAATACCTCTTCAAGATAATCATTGTTAATGCGGGAGCGGAACACGATGTGTTCAGCCGGATACGGTGGGCAGAAGTCAAAGTCAAAATACACCAGGCCTTTCTGAATGGTTGCCGGGGAGTTTAGCTCCGGATCGGCCCAGCATTCACCGCCAAGAATCGCGCCGAGTGCTTTTAATTCACGCAGGTAGGCATTCACACCTCCGACGACATCATCGACATACGTTTTGGTGATGTTGCGGTCAACCGCCCACATATGGGAACGCTGCACGCTGTCGTTGATGATGTCTGCCGTCCGGCGAGTCTGTTCGAATGTCCACTTGGGATCGACGCTACAGGTGCGGTTACCCCAGTGTCGAAATCCACCCTCGCGGATGATGGTGCTGACCTTGTTTTCGTTCAGCATATTGGCAGTCGTGTTCGGTTCGCCCAGCGCCCAATCTACTGGCTGGGAGGTTCCCACAATGCCGAAGATCTGGTTATTGGATTTTGACCACCAAAATCCTTTCTCGGCATCAATACGGGCACGCAGGCCTGCTGCTCGAGCAGAGGAAGGCCGGTCGATTTCTTTGGCCTGTTCGGTGTCGAACACTCGTACCCAAGGCCACTGCATTTCAACACGCATCCCAAACTGACGCGCTCGCTTGATCGCATCGGTGTAGCTGGCAGTACGTTTACAGTCTGTATAGGTGATCGCCCGTAATCGGGCTGCTTTGGCCTCCATTTCTGAGGCAACTGCATCTACTTGGCTGAACTCCGGCGCGACCAGAATACGTGGCGTGTAACCAGTTTCCGTCTGGCTATCGAGCCAACCCTGCATGGCTTTGATGATATTTGCCTGAGTCGTGGCATCATCAGCACCTTTTTCAGCCCTGACAACGATAACCAAAGCACCGGTCTGATCAAAAATGTCATCAATCGCCGCGGGCAATGTACCGCCTGTTCCCAAGCCTTTTGCACGCTTACGGCTGCCAGCGACGG
>NZ_JAKRFQ010000656.1 GCF_022347985.1 Photobacterium sp. OFAV2-7 | reverse complement strand
AGCATGCGCCAATTTTCCGAGACGGTGCGGAATCACTGATTGTTATCCTGGGTATTGTATGGCTGAGCTCGACGATCATCGGTGCCCATATCGGTGAAATTAAGGATGTGGCAGGTAGCGTGCTAAACCAGTATCCGGCTCTGTTGTCAGTTGTCTTCTTCGGTACCAGTGCCTTGCTGTTTAGCCAGGGCGCAACCAGTGCGCTTTTAGTACCGATTGCAGCTACGCTCGGTGTCGATGCCGGTACTATCCTGGCGAGTTTTGTTGCCGTCAGTGCGCTGTACATGACTAACATCTATCCAACAACGGCGTTTGCTATTGCAACCGATGATACTGGCTCGTTCTTGAGCAATAAGTGGAATGGTTCGATGATCGTTAACCACCCATTCTTCCTGCCGGGTATGCTAGGCATTGTCAGTGCTGTGCCAGTTGGCTTCTTCCTGTCAGGGATTTTCATCTAACAGTTATCATGGCGGTAAATCGATAGAAAAAGGCCAGGTATTGCTACCTGGCCTTTGTGTATTTCTATGGGGGAAGTATTACGCCGTCTCTTGCGTTGTACGGGTGTAGACTTCACCAGTGTTGTTATAGACTTCGGTGTCCAGCTCGTTTTCGCTGCGGCCAACCAGAATAGATACCATCAAGTCACCACATACGTTAACACTGGTACGTGCCATGTCGAGGATACGGTCGATACCGGCAATAATCGCCAGTCCTTCCATTGGCAGGCCTACTGTAGTCAGTACCAGTGACAGCATGATAAGACCCGCACCCGGTACACCAGCCGTACCGATAGACGCCAGTGTAGCAGTCATAATAATGGTCAGGTAGTCGGCAAACGCAAGGTCAATCCCGAATGCCTGCGCAACAAACAGTGCAGCCACACCCTGGTAAAGTGCTGTACCGTCCATATTGATGGTTGCACCCAAAGGCAGAACAAAGCTTGAGATCCCTTTTGAGACACCCATTTCTTCACGTGCACACTTGATTGTTGCAGGCAGGGTACCTGAACTGCTCGTGGTGGTGAACGCAACGGCTGCCGGGTTAACAAGGCCCTTGATATAAGGAATTGGATTTAGGCGACCAACGAACTTGATAACACCAGAGTAGAACACCAGTACGTGCAGCAGGCTACCGATATAGGCAACGGCAATCACTTTAAATAGTGGCAGCAGAATATCCAGACCGTATTTACCGGCAACCCATGCCATCAGGCCGAAGATACCGTAAGGCGCCAGCTTCATAACAAGCTCAGTCAGCTTGTACATCGCTTCGGCAAGGCTGTCGAACACGGCAATAGCAGGCTTGGCCTTTTCGCCACACAGGTTAAGAGCGACACCCAAGCCAAGAGCGAAGACAATGATTTGCAGAATGTTGCCGGCTGCCAGTGCGCTGATAGGGTTTTTTGGAACCAGATTAAGAATGGTTTGCACTAGCGTCGGAGCTTCCTTGGCTTCTGAGGCCGCAGCGGTTGCAGCCATGTTCAGGCCTTCGCCAGGAGTCAGCAATGTTGCCAGGCCCAGACCGATACTGATAGCAACAGCAGTCGTACCGAGATAAATGGCGACAGATTTGACGCCGATACGGCCCATTTTACGGGTATCCTGCATTGACGTCACACCGACGACGAGCGAGCAGAAAACCAGAGGGACAATCAGCATTTTAATGGCGTTGATAAACAGAGTACCGATAGGCTTGAGTACTTCAGCATCAGGTCCGAGAATGCTTCCCGCAATGACACCCAGTACCATACCGACCAGAATTTTCTTCCACAGGGCCAGGTTGCCCCAAAAGCCAGGCTGGCTTTTCTTCACTTGTGCTTGTTCCATGTTAGTTCCTTGTCCGTTGCTTATTGACTACCGGTTCTCTGTAGCCAGATAGCCGGTAACACTGAAGTCAGGTAACACCCTGTATCTTCTTGTATGTAATACATTTAATAAGCGGCTAAGTGGGCGTTTTCCCACTGTACCTGGGGTTATATAGAGCAAGCAGGGTGCCAGTTTTGGATTTTGCTCTTATCCTTCTGTTTTAAAAAAGAAAAGTAGAAAATTAAAGGGAAGGAGACTGGATGGAAGGGGTATAACCAAAGGAATAAGTTACCGATGTAAAATTGATGTTATTCATTTGTGATCAGTAACTTATCCTATAAGACAGAGGTTATAACTTTTCTTTTGGTTATAGGGGTTTAGAAGCCTGTTCTTAGTTCTTAGTTCTTAGTTCTTAGTTCTTGGCTCTTGGTTCTTGGCTCTTGGTTAATGATTAATGGCTATGGGTTATTGAGACTGGGCCTTCTTTAGTCGTTTGCTCAGGGCAGGTTGCGAGATCCCCAGCAACTTGGAGGCCAAAGACTGATTGCCCTGAGCGCGAAGCATGGCCTCGTTGACGAGAAGATCGCCTACCTCCTGTAGCGTGGGCAGCGGTCGCTCCGGGTTGAAAAGCATATGCTCGGCCAGATCTTCCGGCTCAGTTGCTGTAATTTCCCGATCCAGAACCTGACGGAAAACATCCATCGATAGCATGTGCGAGCGATGCTGGCTCATCGCGTCATAAGCCAGTGCGCGTAATTCGCGGATATTGCCCGGAAAGGCATAGTTGGCCAGAAGAACCGGCAGCTCTTTGGGGATAGTCGGTTTGTTCTTCCCGAGTTCATCTGCCGCCTCCTGAAGAAAATGCTCCAACAGTAGCGGAATATCTTTGCTGCGCTGGCGTAGCGGCGGGATATCGACGCGGTGAGTTTTCAATCGGTAGAAAAGGTCTTTGCGAAAATCGCCGTCTTTTTGCTTCTGTGCCAAATCCTGATGGGTTGCAACGATAACACGTGCCCGAAGTCGTTTCGGTCTGTCGCTGCCCAGCGGATAGTATTCACCTTCTTGTAGCAGACGCAGCAGTTTCACTTGCGATGCCTGGCTTAAATCGCCGATTTCATCCAGGAACAGCGTCCCGCCCGCGGCCTGCTCGATCAGTCCGGCTCGGGCCTTGTCGGCACCGGTAAATGCGCCGCGGTGATGACCAAACAGGGTATCGGCAAATACGTTGTCATCCAGTCCGGCGACATTGACACTGATCAGCGAGCCGGAGCGATCGCTGAGGGTGTGAA
>NZ_JAKRFQ010000655.1 GCF_022347985.1 Photobacterium sp. OFAV2-7 | reverse complement strand
CTATTAAGCAGCAATTGAATTTAGTCAGAGTTCTACATGATAGAGATTTGGATAAAGGCTTCGGCGAAGTCTACATGCCCTACGCTCTAGCTCTTAAATTTCCGACACAAGCTAGAGGTTATGGTTGGCAGTATCTTTTTCCTGCTTCTAAATTAACTGTTGATCCGCGCTCTGGAAAGATGATGCGTCATCACGTTACAGACCGTACGGTTCAAAAACATGTCATGAGAGCAATCCATAAGGCTAAGATTATCAAAAAAGCAGGTTGCCACACGTTTAGGCACTCTTTTGCTACCCGGTTACTTGAAAAAGGAACAGATCTTAGAAATATTCAAGAATTACTAGGGCATTCGGATATCAAAACTACCCAAATCTATACTCATGTAGCTGGGCTGCATAAGAGCGGAGTCAGGAGCCCTCTGGACAACTGATCTGTATCGGCTCAACAAGCAGATACGCTACCGCCGAAGATACTCAAATCCCTACAAGCTGCCTAGTTGTCGAGGCAGATCGTATCATGATTTAAGCGTTCAGAAAGAGCCAGCTTCGACTTATGCGAACTAAAACAATGAATTATAACCATAATATAAGTTTTATCTATGCATTTAAATATAGCCAAGCTACCTCAAGATGCTAGTTTTATCTGTTTATATGAAAATAAAAAAGCCTTATGTTCATACATAAGGCCTTTAAAAGATCAGCAGATAGCTCAATAAAAGTGCTTAATCTAAGTCTTCAACTTCTTCTGCTTCTTTCTCTTCATTCGCTTTGCGCTGAAGCGCTTTACGCTTGTTGCGCTCTATTTGGTTCTGAACAAACTCAACCAGTGTCTTCTCTGCCCACTCTGTTGCTTCTGCTTCAGTTGCAAAGCCTGTTTCACGCTTAGAGATAGTTGTACGACGAGAGGTGATCTGTCGAATAATCTCAGCCGCCCAGCCGTTTCTTTTCTCAACTACGCGGTAATCAAATTTTTTGCCGTTTGCCATTTCAATTTCCTAGGGATGACTCAAGGTGGTAGCACTAATCGCTGAATATTTGTATTCAGCACTCATAAAAAAAGCTACCCCTTTGGAAGGGCGGTATTAGAACACAATTCGCGCCAATAAAGAATGATGAATTACAAATCTAACTGCCAACGAGCCAGCGGGGCATCTTTACAGATCCCTTCCTTCCCCCATCTGTCTACACTATCAACAACCAGTATGCGATTTGGGTCAGGTACCAATGACTTCAACAGCTTGCTAACCTTCTTTGATGTCAGCAACCATAATGATTCATCGTTTTTCAGTAACTCAACAAGTGCTTGTTTATCCGCATCGGTCCACTCCAGTTCAGGTTGAGTAAATCGCTCGACAACGAACAACTGGTTACCAGAAGCGAAATCTTCAAGCTCTTTGGAGAGCAATATCACTGAATCTATCTCCGCTTCAAACAAATCATTCTGCTGGCGATTTATCATCTTGCGAACATCCAGCATCAACCGTTGCTGGTTAGCTTCAATAATCTTTGCCTGCTCAGGCCATACTCGTTGTAAATCATGGCTAACAATCGCAGCCATACGGCTTAGATTGGCAGGGTTGAGCCAGGTAAACATCGACGTTGTGCCATCATCCAACCGCAAAGCTGCAACGCCTTGTGCTCGTGGAGAGAGCGCTTGAGAGGCATCAACCTCAATAATCGCTATATTCCCCTGACGAGCATGAACATATAAAGGGTCCTGAGGCCAAGTTGCTCCCATAGTCACTGTGACCTTAGCCTCTTTTGCCGCTTTAGCTGTTTGCTCTGCACCTTTTCCGTTAAACCAGTTCGGCAGTCGCTGGATGCCGTATCGCTTGGGTGGCAAATAGCTGGTTGTAATAGCCGTACCTTCTGTCAGTTCCGAGGCTAGCATGTACGTAACAGGTGTCGCCGTTAAAATATCTTCTGCCTGCACCGAGGCTGGAACCAATCCAGCGGCAACCAGAGAAGCAAGACAAGTTAACTTAGCTAATGTTTCTTTGAATTGAGTTGTCATTACTAGATCATCCCTTTCGTACAATGCGGTAGAAGGTAGCGGTTAAGAAGAACACAGCCGACACGATAATAATGGCGGCACCCGATGGTACTGGCAGTTTAAGCTCCATAGGAAGAATGGTGCCAACCAGGCAGCTAACCGTGGCAAGAAACGCCGACATCAATACAAAATTCCCCATGTTTTTGGTAAGCAGGCGCGCCGTTGCTCCAGGAATTAGCAGCAGCGCACCTACTAAAACCGCACCAATGATTTTCACTGAGGCAATCGTCACCAGGGTGATCATCATGACAAACAAATAATCATAAAAATTAGTGGCATAGCCTCTTACTCGGGCAATATCGGGACTGATGCACGTTAACAGAATACGATTAAATGTCGGGATCAGCACCAGAACAATCAACAGGCAGCAGAGTGCCAACACCAATATATCTTGATCTGTTACGGTCAAAATCGAGCCAAACAGAACATTTTCCAGCATATGAATGTTGATTTTACGCGCGACGTACATCAACAGCGCTGCACCCACGGCCAGTGCCAATGCCAAAAATACACCAACCAGAGTGTCGTAAGGCACATTAGTGCGATTACGGACAAAGTGAAGCAGCAGCGCGAAAATCATGCAGAAGCTGAACAAACCGATAATCGGGTTCTCTGGCGGCTCACCCAGCAATACTCCCAAGGCGATACCTGTTAATGCCGCATGTCCGACAGCTTCGGAAAAGAACGCCAGTCGCTTGGCTATCACCAGTGTTCCGAGTCCACCAAGAAGTGGCCCTAACAACAACGCTGCAACAACAGCATTTACCATAAAGGCATAAGAGAAACTTTCGCTTAGCCAGCCAGCATCAACGCCTGATTGTGCCCAATTTCGGATAAAGTCCATCATGCTACATTCTCCAAAGCACAGGCATCCGCTTGCGATGCACTTGTGTAATGGTTAAACAAGCGCTCTATTTTTTCGGGTACCAGAACCTCAGAAACCGATCCGCTATCAACAAGCTGTCGGTTAACAACATGAACGTGAGCATCCAGCCTCCTTACAGCCGTGACGTCATGGTGAACAGCCAGAACGGTTCTCTGCTCCG
>NZ_JAKRFQ010000654.1 GCF_022347985.1 Photobacterium sp. OFAV2-7 | reverse complement strand
AAGAATATCGTTGTGCTGGATGTTCAGCGATAATAGGTTGTTGATATTTTTGGCATCGATAGATTGGCCAGCTTTCGCCAGCCTTATTTGTGCGCTGAAAGGGCGAAGCGATGTCGCAAGGATTGCGGCGGGGGGGATGGGGAGCCCGTGGGCGTGGTGAACCTTCCAGATAAAGGTTTGTGGTTCATGGTCGCTGACACCAACTTCTACATTTTTGCTTTTCGGCTCTTTTGGTTTCAGTGGCTGCTCAAGCGCTTTGACTTTGGCGGTAAGGGCATTGTTTGCCTCCTGGAAGACCGTCTCCAGCGGCAAGCCTGATGCTGCTGAGACACATGCAGCAATACAGCCTTCGACAATTGGGGCGGCACAGATTCGGACTGTTTTATCTAGACTAGGCTCGATGAGATCAAGTGCTGTCTCTGCGCTGAGGATCGCGCTGCCTAAATCAACCATTACTAGCACGCCATCCTCTGAATATACGGCTTCTATCGCTTCCATGACCGCAACAGCATCTGTGCCAATCGGATTTTCAGGATCATCAATACCAGCGGCTACTGCAATGTTGACCTTGCCCTGAGTTACCTGTTCGGCAAGTTCCAACAAGCCTTGTGCAAGCTTCAGGCTGTGAGAAACAATAACAAGGCTGACCATAATCGTTGCCAGTATGCTAGATGCCCCAGCGTAGTGCCGGTGTATTTACGGGTTGGTCCCAGAGTGTCAGCATCTCGTCGTCTACTTTAAGCAGGGTGATGGAGACCCCTTGCATGTCAAGCGACGTGCAATAGCTACCGATGAGCCTGCGCTCAATGGTAATTCCTTTCTGTGTGAGTATTTCCGCCACTTTACGATAGACAACAAACAGCTCGGATAACGGCGTGCCGCCGAGGCTGTTAACCAGTACGATGACCTTGTCTCCCTGCTCGATAGTCGCGGTTACCCATTGCTCATCTTGCCAGTCACCGTTACTGCTGTCCCAACGTCGCACAGTACGTTGATATGGCGAGTTATCGAGCAATTGCGCCATCATGTCGCTGGTGGTTGTATCACAATCTGAATACGACACCTTTTTGATACCCGGCTCACCATGAATACCGATACCAAATTCCACTTCATTGTCAGCCAGCTGAAAGCCGGGTTGTCCGGCAGCAGGTACGGTGCAGGCGGACAGGGCAACCCCTATCGAACGCGCCTGGTTGGCAATACGTTTCGCCAACTCGCAACATTGCTCCAGGGTGTAGCCAACTTCCGTGGCCGCCCCTAGTATTTTTTCTGCTAGAACGGTCGCGGCAACACCTCGCCGCCCGGCCGTATAAAGGCTATCTTTTACCGCGACGTCATCATCGATTAGGGTAGCCTGAACGTTGATGCCATCAGCATGCAGCAGCTCAACGGCAGCCTCGAAGTTCATGACATCACCGGTATAGTTTTTGACGAGAAATAGTAGCCCTTCTCCGCGATCCACTTGTCTGCCGCATTCATACATCTGATCTGGTGTTGGTGAGGTGAAGATCTCTCCGGGGCATGCTGCATCAAGCATTCCATAGCCCACGAAACCGCCGTGCATAGGTTCGTGGCCGCTGCCTCCGCCAGATATCAAAGCAACCTTCGGACGTCCCTGAGACGAGCGGTAGATGTAATAAGGGTCAAGGTTTATAGTGAGCTCAGGATAGGCTTTGGCCATTCCTTCAAGCTGTTCTTTAACGATGTTATCAACCTGGTTGATCATCTTTTTCATTGGCGGCCTCTCAGACAAGGAAGCTGTCTGTTTATGTTAGTAGACGGTCGCCAAATTGCTTCATAGAGCTGAAAGTAAAAAGTAAAGGCTCCAGTTAAGGAGCCTTGAAATAGACATCGGTGATCATATTTTCATTGCATAGGTTGCTGCGGATGCTAGTTGATGTTAACTGCCAGTCCCTCAGCGAGCGCCTGGCCAAGCGTTTCGTCTGCTTGATAGAAATGGAGGACTTGTTGCTTTTTAATTTGCTCATCTTCAACTTCACTCATCGATGCAATGATATTGCCGATGAGGCGTTGTTGCTGATCGTTATCCATCAGGCGGAATAAGTTGCCCGGTTGGCTGTAGTAGTCATCATCGTAGTCTCTGAAATCGAAGTGCAGTGCCTCGCGCTCTAGCGCCAGTGCCGGTTCTGCATCGTGGCTCGGGGTATAGCTATTGTGGTGGTTTGGCGCGTAGTTAAGGTTGCTGCCACCATTGTCATCGGTGCGCATACTGCCGTCGCGATGGGTGGTATTGACTACAGACTTGGGTTTGTTAACCGGTAGCTGGCCGTGGTTGACACCGAGGCGGTAGCGCTGGGTATCGCCATAGGAAAACAGGCGGCCTTGCAGCATTCTGTCTGGCGAATAGCCTATTCCCGGAACGATATTGGCAGGGGTAAAGGCGGCTTGTTCTACTTCGGCAAAGTAGTTCTTCGGATTTCGGTTTAGCTCAAGGACACCCACATCGAGCAGCGGGAAGTCGCCATGAGGCCAGACCTTGGTGAGATCGAATGGGTGTATGGCATATTCACCAGCTTGCTTTTCGGTCATGATCTGGACTTTAACGTCCCATCGTGGAAATTGTCCTTCCTCGATACTCATAAACAGATCGACCTGAGAGGATTCTCGACTTTTACCAACGATAGTGGCGGCTTCCTCGTCGGTATAGTGGCGATGCCCTTGTTGGGTTTTGAAGTGGAACTTGACGTAAAAACGCTCATTGTTTTTATTGATGAAACTAAACGTATGGCTGCCGTAACCATTGATGTGGCGATAATCTGTCGGAATACCTCGATCACTGAACAGGATCATGATCTGATGAAGCGATTCGGGATGCCGAGACCAGAAATCCCAGGCGGCGGTTGCACTTCGAAGGTTCGTTTTTGGATCGCGTTTTTGGGTATGGATAAAGTCAGGAAACTTCAGCGGATCACGGATGAAGAAAACCGGTGTGTTGTTGCCGACAAGATCCCAGTTACCTTCATTGGTATAGAATTTCAGTGCGAAGCCACGCACATCACGCTCGGCATCGGCCGCACCTTTTTCGCCGGCTACCGTCGAGAAGCGCAGCAACACATCGGTTTTTTTTCCTACCTCAGAAAAGATATCAGC
>NZ_JAKRFQ010000653.1 GCF_022347985.1 Photobacterium sp. OFAV2-7 | reverse complement strand
CAAGTCTAGTTCACCCACAGGATAGTAAGTAAACAGATCGGGAATTTCATATGCGCACCCAATATTGTGGTCACCTGAACAAGTCCCTAGCAGGACAAACAGTAGAGTTATGCGGCTGGGTTAATCGTCGCCGTGATTTAGGCGGTCTTATCTTCATCGATATGCGAGATCGTGAAGGTATTGTTCAGGTAGTTGTCGACCCGGATATGAAAGACGTATTCGAGGTGGCTAACCACCTGCGCAACGAATTCTGTATCCGCCTGACCGGTGAAGTACGTGTTCGCCCTGAAAGCCAGGTCAACAAAGATATGGCAACGGGTGAAGTTGAAGTCTTGGCGAGCGGCCTGGAAATCATCAACCGTTCAGATGTGTTGCCACTGGATTTTAACCAGAAGAATACTGAAGAGCAGCGCCTGAAGTACCGTTACCTGGATCTTCGTCGTCCGGAAATGAGTGATCGCATCAAGCTGCGCGCCAAAGCGTCTAGCTTTGTTCGTCGTTTCCTTGATGACAACGCATTCCTGGATATCGAAACACCGGTACTGACTAAAGCGACACCAGAAGGTGCCCGTGACTATCTGGTACCGAGCCGTGTTCACAAAGGCAGCTTCTACGCACTGCCACAGTCTCCGCAGCTATTTAAGCAGCTGCTGATGATGTCTGGCTTTGATCGCTACTACCAGATCGTTAAATGTTTCCGCGATGAAGATCTGCGTGCTGACCGTCAGCCTGAATTTACCCAGATCGATATTGAAACGTCATTCATGTCTGCCGAGCAGGTTCGTGAAGTGACCGAGCGCATGATCACTGAAATGTGGAAAGAGCTGCTGGATGTCGATCTAGGTGCTTTCCCTATCATGCCATTTGAAGAAGCAATGCGTCGTTTCGGCTCTGACAAGCCGGATCTACGTAACCCGCTGGAGCTTGTAGATGTTGCTGATCTTGTTAAAGACGTAGACTTCAAAGTGTTCTCTGGCCCGGCTAACGACGAGAAAGGTCGTGTTGCCGTGATCCGTGTTCCGGGTGGTGCTTCTCTGTCTCGTAAGCAAATTGACGAGTACGGTAAGTATGTGGGTATCTACGGTGCCAAAGGCCTGGCATGGATGAAGGTGAACGATCGCGAAGCGGGCTTCGACGGTGTTCAGTCTCCGGTTGCTAAGTTCCTGAGCGAAGATGTGGTCGCGGGCATTCTTGACCGTACCCAGGCGCAAACTGGCGACATCATTCTGTTTGGTGCTGACAAGAAACGCATCGTTGATGAAGCGATGGGTGCACTTCGTCTGAAACTAGGTACTGATCTTGAGTTGACAGACACCTCTGCATGGGCTCCGCTTTGGGTTGTTGACTTCCCAATGTTCGAGGAAGACGACGAAGGTAACCTGCACGCGATGCACCACCCGTTCACGTCTCCACTAGGCGTTAGCCCTGAAGAGCTTAAGGCAAGCCCGGCGGGAACTAACTCCAACGCCTACGATATGGTAATCAACGGTTACGAAGTAGGTGGTGGTTCAGTACGTATCCACAACGCTGAAATGCAGTCAGCAGTATTTGATCTTCTGGGTATTAATGCTGAAGAGCAGCAGCTGAAGTTCGGCTTCCTGCTAGATGCACTGAAGTTCGGCACGCCTCCGCACGCAGGTCTGGCATTCGGTCTTGACCGTCTGGTTATGCTGCTGTGTGGTACCGAAAACATCCGTGACGTGATTGCATTCCCTAAAACAACAGCGGCTTCGTGTCTGCTGACAGATGCCCCAAGCCTGGCAAACCCTGCTGCGCTTGAAGAGCTGGCTGTGACTGTCTCGGTAGCGAAAAAAGAAGAAGCGAACCAGGAATAATTGATTCGCGTACTGGCCAGCTCGTGTTGCCTGCAAGGGTGACTGGCTGGCCAGATTTATTTTGTGAAACGTTGAGCTGTTTGGCTCACTAGAATTCGGAGTATGATATGGCAGGTCATAGTAAATGGGCCAACATCAAACACCGTAAAGCAGCACAGGATGCTAAACGCGGTAAAATTTTCACCAAGCTGATCCGTGAAATTGTCGTCGCGGCCAAAGAAGGTGGCCCTGAACCTGAAAATAACCCGCGTCTACGTGCTGCAGTCGATAAGGCACTGTCAAACAACATGACGCGCGATACGGTAAACCGCGCGATCAAGCGTGGCGCCGGTGGCGAAGGCGAAGACAACGTTGAAACCGTGATCTACGAAGGCTACGGTCCGGGTGGTACAGCCGTTATGGTTGAAACCATGACCGATAACCGTAACCGCACAGTATCTGGCGTTCGTCATGCCTTCAGTAAGTCGGGCGGTAACCTGGGTACCGATGGTAGCGTAAATTACCTGTTTGATAAGAAAGGGGTAATTTCCTATGCCGCTGGCCTGGATGAAGATGCTGTTATGGAAGCGGCGTTGGAAGGCGGTGCTGATGATGTCGAGACCAATGATGACGGCTCGATCGATGTCTACACAACGCCGGCTGATTTCGGTGCAGTGAAAGATGCGCTGGATGCGGCGGGTTTTGAAGCTGAAAATGCCGAAGTTACCCTAGTGCCATCCACCAAGGCCGATCTTGATGCAGACACGGCACCTAAGCTGCTGCGTCTGATTGATGCATTGGAAGATCTTGATGACGTTCAGGAAGTCTACCATAACGGTGACATCTCTGATGAGGTTGCAGCGCAGCTATAAGTTCACAAGAGCTTTGGCTTGCAGCAGCTTCCTTGCAAAGGAGCGTGACTGAATGTCAGTCATCTTAGGGATTGACCCCGGCTCGCGAATTACCGGTTATGGCGTAATTCGGCAGGTCGGGCGAAACCTCGAATATCTCGGCAGCGGGTGCATTCGTACCTCTGTCGAGGATATCCCCGGCAGGTTAAAACAGATCTATGCCGGCGTGTCAGAAGTTATCACCCAGTTCCAGCCTGATTTTTTTGCCATTGAAGAAGTGTTCATGGGCAAGAATGCCAGCTCTGCGCTAAAGCTCGGCCAGGCTCGCGGGAGTGCGATTGTCGCTGCAGTAAATGCCGACCTGCCGGTGAGCGAGTATGCCGCACGCTTAATCAAGCAGGCGGTGGTTGGCAGCGGTGGGGCAGATAAGGCCCAGGTACAACATAT
>NZ_JAKRFQ010000652.1 GCF_022347985.1 Photobacterium sp. OFAV2-7 | reverse complement strand
CTCGAACAAACGACGGCCTTCGTGCTGGTATCTTTCTATTGCCGCCGGAATGGTTTCCGGGAAATAACGGTAGAACACATTTGCCTGCCCCATCATTGGCCCCACACCACCCATCTGAAACATCAGCCATTGGATGACCTGAGAGCGCTTTTTAGGATCCTCAGGCAAGAATTTTCCAGTTTTCTCAGCCAGATACAATAGGATGGCACCGGATTCAAAAACTGCGAAGTTGTCGTTTTCTGTGTCTACGATGGCTGGAATTCGACCGTTTGGGTTAATGGCGGTAAATTCTGGCTGTTTTTGTTCCGCCTCCATCAGGTCGAGTGCATGGACTCGGTATTCAAGTCCCATTTCTTCCAGTGCGATAGAGATTTTATGGCCGTTTGGCGTGGCTGCTGTGTATAGATCTATCATACTAATTCCTTTTAACCTTTAACTGAGGGACGGATGCTAACTAGCTGATACCAGCGTTGTAAGTTTGGTAAGTTATCATCGATGTGGATTTCTAGGTTTTTCATGAAGTCGCATAGTATAACTGCAGTGATGTCAGCAATGCTGAAATTGTCGCCGGCAATATAGGTTGTTTTCGAGAGTTGTTTCTCAAGCGTCGGTAGGAAATCAACTAACCGCTGACGAGATTCTTCCCCCCAGGCTGCGATGCAGTTCTCTCTGTCTTTGTAGATGCCGCTAATGTTGCGAAAGGCTTGCATGGCGACCAGCAGGCCCCGAAGTTCAACTAGGCGTTGCCACATTTCAATTTGGGCTTTCTCTAGTGCGTTGCTACCGAAGAGTGACTGTTCTGTCGGGAAGGCTTCATCAAAGTAGCGACAAATTGCGACAGACTCGCAGATTGTCGTGCCGTCATTGAGCTCAAGGACAGGGATTTGCCCATTGAGGCTTAGTGTCTTGAACTCTTCGCTGAGGTTTTCTCCCCCACGAAGATCAACCTGCTGGCGCTCAACGTCAATTCCTTTTTCGGCCAGAAAAATACTGACTCGGCGAGCACTTGGTGCCGGTCCTAGTTCATAAATTTTCATTATACTTCCTTTATCTGAACGTTCGTTTAGTTTAAAATCTAATCAATAACGGAACGATCAGTCAAGTATGATTTGATCTTTTTTGGCGAGGAGTAGGAATGGCCAGATCGAAGAATTTTGACCGCGAGGAAAAACTGCTGTTGGCGATGGAGCTCTTTTGGCAACAAGGGTATGCGGAAACCTCAGTTGCAGACCTGGTTAATCACCTTGGAATCAACCGGTTCAGCCTTTACAACACGTATACCGACAAGGAGTCATTGTACCGGGAAGCGCTGGATTATTACCTGAAGAAAATATCATTTCCGATGCTCTCAGATAGCCTGTCTGCTGATGCGGGTTACCAAGATATTGTTGCGTATCTGACATGTTTCGCCGATTTGCAACGGGAGCAAAAGTGCGGCTGTTTTATGCAGAATGCTATTTTGGAACGAGCATACAGTGATGATGAAGTGCTGGAAGCCGGGAGCCTGCTATATCAGACACTATCCGATAGCTTTAATAATGCGATTGAAAATGCGCAGCAACAAGGAGAGTTGAATACAAGTGTTGAACCGGCGAGGCTTAGCCATTTCTTGGTGATGCAAATGCAGGGAATAAGAGTGCTGGGGAAAGCTCGGCAATACGAAATGATTGATGATGCCATGTCTGTGTTACTGACCATGCTTGATAGTCAAAAAGCACCAGGTGCCTGCGAATAGACACCTGATACTGAAAACATTTGTTAGGCTTTTGGGTTAGATATCAGAAGCGTTCAGGCCTTGTTGCCAAAAGGCAACCTCCATACGTGTTGCTGTTTTGAAAATTTCGCATAGTCTTTGTCCGCGTTGGCTGTCTAGCGGAATTTCAGCCAACATCTCATCAAGACGCTCGATGGTGTCGCGTACGCCAGACTGGAATTCTTCACCGCTGTATAGCTGGATCCAGCTTTGGTAAGGGTTACCGTCAAGTTTTGTTTCAGACCAGTTAAGGAGCTGAGTACCAATCTCGGCATAGCCAATCGCGCAAGGAGCAAGAGCCGCAAAGAGATCAACACGATCCCCTGCCATTCCGGTATCAAGGACATAACGAGTGTAGCTAACTGTACCGAAATCTTCTGGTTCGCCTTCCATGTCAGATTCGGTCAATCCCCATTTTGCGCAATATTCGACATGATGGGACATTTCGGAATCAAGCAAAGCCGTTAGGCTTGGTAACGGATCACGCATTTCTGCTAGGGTGCGTCCTTTGAAGATCGCGAGTGCATAGGCTCGGGCATAGTGTTTGAGGAACAAAAAGTCCTGTTTAAGATAATGAAGATAGGCACTTTTATTTAGCTCACCTTTAGCCAGTTGAGTAACAAAGCTATGTTCGGTGTAATCCTGCCAGTCTTGCTGGCAGGCTTTGATAAGGTCTTGATGATTCACTGGGAGTCCTTGTTAAATTGAGTCAAGAAGTGATTAGTACGTCAGTACGTAATCTTTAGCCTGCGGCAGGGTTGTGATGATCTTGTGTTTTTTCATGAATTCGGCATATTCGTCATAACGCTTTAGCTCAACAGCCCCCGGGCGCAATGCAAAACGGGTAAGGGTATCTTCCCAGGCATTACGGTTGAGATCGTTATTCAGAGTATCGGGAGAGTATGCTACGAATTCCTGCCAGGCCTTTTCAGGATGGTTGATCAGGTAGACAGTTGCCTTTTCGATAGCCTTGTTGAATTTACTCACCGTTTCCGGACTGTACTTGTGTTTGTTGGCGACGAAGATCAGCTCATCGTATGGCGGAACACCGTGCTCTTCAGGGTAGAATGCCGTTGCTTTGTAGCCTTCCAGCTCTAGTTGATTCAGCTCGAAGTTTCTCAATCCGCCCCAAATCGCATCCACTTTGCCGGAAGCGAGAGAAGATGAAAGCGCCCAGCCAACGTTAATGATTTTTACGCTATCCATGCTGACATTGGCAGATCTTAGCATGGTACCAATAGTTGCATCTTCGTTACCGCCGATGGCGACACCAATTTGTTTGCCTTCCAGATCTGCAAGACTTTTAACACCTGATTTATCAAGCACAATCAGAGAATTGAGTGGCCCGGAGATAAGAGTGGC
>NZ_JAKRFQ010000651.1 GCF_022347985.1 Photobacterium sp. OFAV2-7 | reverse complement strand
GGTCGCATTTTATCTTATGCTGGCCAACCTGGAGGATTTCTTCCAGCTGAGCGTTGAAATCTATCCGCAAAACATGTTCCACGCACTCGATATTTTGTCGGGTTTTGTCCTGTTGATCTGTTGCTCGTTGCTGATTGTGGTTGCCATCGATATTCCTTATCAGATTTGGCAGCATAACGAACAGCTAAAAATGACCAAACAGGAAGTGAAGGACGAATTTAAGGACAGCGAAGGTAAGCCTGAGGTAAAAGGGCGGATCCGAATGTTGCAGCGCGAGATGGCCCAGCGGCGGATGATGGCCGATGTACCCCAGGCCGATGTCGTTATTACCAACCCGGAACACTTTTCTGTTGCTCTGCGCTATGATCCGGATATTGACTCGGCGCCGGTTGTGGTTGCCAAGGGTATCGACCACCTGGCCCTGAAAATACGGGAAATTGCCAATAAGCATGATGTCGACATTGTGCCGGCACCGCCGCTTGCGCGTGCGCTTTACCATACCACCGAGTTGGAACAACAAATTCCTGACGGGCTATTTGCCGCTGTGGCACAGGTTCTTGCTTATATTTTCCAGCTTAAGCAATATCGCAAAGGCAAGGGAACCAAACCGCAGCTTTCAAAGGAAGCAACAAATATTCCATCAGATATGCGATATTAATTTGTAAAGATCATATTGATACAAAGCTTCGTCAATTTGTTGACGGTTTGAAAGGTATGATTATTGCTTTGAAGGTTCCTGTTTGAACGTTAAAGCGATAAAATAGACCGCTCGCACTGTTCGTCAGTACCACACCAACAACAAAAAGATTGAATGAAGCTTTCGATACCCTTTGCGGATAAATTACCTTTATCACGCCTGCAATCTATGCCAGCAATAGGCGCACCTGTCATGGTTTTGGCAACCTTGGCAATGGTTGTGCTGCCTATGCCTCCGTTACTGCTGGATATGGCCTTTTCCTTCAATATTGCCCTGGCTCTTGTGGTACTGCTGGTTACTGTTTATACCCGCCGTCCGCTCGACTTTGCGGCTTTCCCTACCGTGTTGCTGATAGCCACCTTGTTGCGTCTGGCGCTGAACGTAGCGTCAACCCGCGTGGTATTGCTCTACGGGCACGAGGGGCCCGATGCGGCCGGTCAGGTCATTGACGCCTTCGGCTCGGTGGTGATTGGCGGTAACTATGCCGTCGGTCTGGTGGTGTTCCTGATTTTGATGATCATTAACTTTATGGTTGTCACCAAGGGTGCCGGTCGTATCTCCGAGGTAAGTGCCCGCTTTACCCTTGATGCCTTGCCCGGCAAGCAGATGGCCATCGATGCGGACTTGAACGCCGGACTGATTGATCAGGAGCAGGCCAGAACTCGCCGTTTTGAGGTGACCAAGGAGGCCGACTTCTACGGTTCGATGGATGGTGCGTCGAAGTTTGTCAAAGGGGATGCCATTGCCGGTATCCTGATCCTCTTCATCAACATCATCGGCGGCCTGGTGATTGGCATGGGCCAGCACGGTCTGAACTTTGGCAGTGCGATAGAAATTTATAGTTTGCTGACCATTGGTGATGGTCTGGTTGCGCAGATCCCGTCGCTGTTGCTGTCAATTGGTGCAGCCATGATGGTGACTCGTCAAAATACTGACGAAGATATGGGGCAGCAGCTCATCTTTCAGATGTTCAATAATCCCCAGGCCCTGATTATTACCGGGGTGATCCTGTTTGTGATGGGGATTGTGCCGGGAATGCCGCATGTGCCGTTCTTGTTGCTGGCAGCTTCTATCGGGGGCTTTGCCTATTGGCGGATCAAGAAAGAAAAAGCGGCTGCGGTGGCGGAGGCTGAAACGTCTTCTTCGACGGAACTGGCCGCCCAACCGACGCAGAAAGAACTATCTTGGGATGATGTGCAGCCTGTCGACGTTATTGGCCTCGAAGTGGGTTATCGTCTAATACCTATGGTCGACAAAGAGCAGGGCGGTGAGTTGCTCGAGCGGGTGAAAGGGGTGCGCAAAAAGTTGTCTCAGGACTTTGGCTTTTTGATCCCGCCGGTTCATATTCGCGATAACCTGGAGTTGCCGCCCAATACATACAGATTGAGCCTGATGGGCGTGGCTTGCGGGGAAGCCAATATTCACCCTAATATGGAACTGGCCATTAACCCGGGACAGGTCTTTGGCACCATTGACGGCGAGGCGACCACCGATCCGGCCTTTGGTCTTGAAGCCGTGTGGATAATGGAGTCGCAGCGCGAACATGCCCAGGCGCTTGGTTATACCGTGGTAGATTCTGCAACGGTACTGGCCACACACCTGAGCCAGATCCTGACCAACAGTGCCTCGCAGCTGCTCGGCCATGAAGAAGTACAGAATTTGCTTGAGATGTTGAGCCAGACTACACCCAAGCTTGTCGAGGGCTTTGTTCCCGATCAGTTGTCGCTGGGTGTGGTGGTTAAAGTGCTGCAGAACTTGCTTCATGAAGGGATCCCGATCAGGGATGTGCGGACAATCGTGCAGACCCTTTCTGAGTACTCCTCCAAGAGTCAAGATCCTGACATTCTGACGGCCGCTGTTCGTATTGGGCTTAAGCGACTAATTTGCCAAGAAATCAATGGTATAGAACCAGAGTTGCCAGTGATTACTTTAGTTCCGGAATTGGAACAAATATTGCATAAAACTATGCAGTCTGCCGGAGGTGAATCTTCCGGCATCGAGCCAGGGCTGGCAGAGCGTCTACAGCGCTCACTGACCGAGGCCACTCAGCAACAAGAGCTGAAAGGGGAGCCTGCCGTATTACTGACTTCCGGTGTATTACGGTCAACGCTCGCTAAGTTTGTCAAAAATACCATTCCGTCGTTGCGGGTACTGTCCTATCAGGAGGTTCCGGACGAAAAACAGATACGCATTGTCAATGCAGTGGGTAACTAGGGCGGAGTGGATGCAATACCGAATGGCTGGCTTGGCGTGACAGATGCCGTAAGCAATAGCGTGATTAGACGGGAAGACAAGATTGAAAATTAAGCGATTTTTTGCCAAAGACATGCGAACTGCACTGAGCGAAGTGAAAGAAGAGCTCGGTGCTGATGCGGTGATCATGTCAAATAAAAAAGTGACCGGCGGAGTCGAGATTGTTG
>NZ_JAKRFQ010000650.1 GCF_022347985.1 Photobacterium sp. OFAV2-7 | reverse complement strand
CTACAAGAGGCATACCGCAACATTCCAAATGGTACGCCGATGTTCAGCAAGTCTGGGTTTATGACATTCTTTCTCCTATTTATGTTAACGGTGAACTGTACGGTACATTCGATATTGGCATTCCGATCACAGAAGTCAGTGATGCGGCAAAAGGGATAGTTATCACTCAGTTAGTTGCGATTTTGGGTATCTTTATTCTGTGCGGATGTGTCTTAATGGGGTTGCTTGGCAAACTGTTAAGGCCACTTTCGGGACTACAAGATGCACTGGAAGATATATCGAAAGGTGATGGCGATCTGACTATTCGGTTACCTGTTCGCGGCAATGATGAAATTGCCCATATCTCAACGGCCTTCAATATCTTTGTCGGTAAAATCAATGAAATTATTGGTCAGGTCGTCAATACTGGCGTTGATCTCGGCCGAACCGCCACTGAGCTTCGAGGCCAGTCTCAGCAGGCATTGTCACGTGGTCATGAACAGAGTGAGCAGTCGCTGCTGGTGGTTACCTCGATGAACGAGATGATTGCGACCATAAGTGAGATTTCACAAAATGCGGCGGGTGCTGCGGAGTCTGCCGAGAATGCTAATATTGAGACTCAGGAAGGGCAGAGGATCCTGCAGGAAGCCACAACAACTATTACTGGCCTTGCCGATCAAATGAACGAGATGTCAGGGGTGATCACCTCTTTGGCAGACAGAACTCAATCTATCGGTTCTATTCTCGAAGTGATTCGAGGTATTTCGGAGCAGACTAACTTGCTGGCACTGAATGCGGCGATTGAAGCAGCGCGTGCAGGTGAAGCCGGTCGTGGTTTTGCGGTGGTTGCCGATGAGGTTAGGAACCTGGCGACCAAAACGGCTCAGTCAACCAATGAAATTCAGGCCATGATTGATCAACTGCAGAATGAAGCCAAAAATGCGGTTGAGGCAATGGATAGCAGCCAGTCGTTAACCGCTGAAGGTTCTCAGGCAACAGAAGATGCGCAGCAGGCACTGGAAAAGATATCTCAACTGGTGATGACCATACTTGATATGAATACTCAGGTTGCCACTGCAACCGAGCAGCAGACAAGCGTAGCTAATGAAATCAACCTCAATATGGATACTGTAGATAGCTCGGTAAAAGTGGGGCTTGCTGCCAGTGAAGAGCTGGAAAGATCGAGCCAGGATCTGGCAGAACTGGCCCAGACGTTGGATCGCCATGTCGGTTCTTTTAAAATAGGACGCTAGCCAATTCATCCTTCCACATAAAAATTAGCCCCTTTTCAGGGGCTTTTTAATGCATAGCGTTCAACGTCAGCGACGTTTAATTTTCCTCGGCACCACTTCAATACCTGTCCGGTAGCGTCCGGCAGCGGCATTTAGCGCCAGCTCCAGCGCATTATCCGCTATCAGTTCGAACTGCTGCGGAAGAGACTGAATCTTAATCGGCAGGAAGTCCAACAGTCGGTTATCACCAAAAGTGGCAAGGTGGGTTTTCTTCATCAGCTCAGGATTGGCTAACAGGCAGTCCAGGATACCTTCGAACAGCGTGTATGAGGTCGCAAGTATAGCGTCGGGCAGGGTATTGTTGTCGATCCACTGTTGAACCTGTTGTTGGCCTTGCTGCTGGCTGAAGTGATCGCCATAGGTGACGAGTGTTTCCAGCTCTTGTGGCTGAGTATGAATGGCTGAATAGAAGCCTTGTTCACGCTCTTTTGATACGCCTAGATCCGGCACGGCACCGACTAGGCCAATACTGGCGATGTTCTTGGCGAGCAGGCTTTGCGTCAGTTCGAAAGCCCCTTCGAGGTCTTCGCTGATCACACTGGCAAACTCTTCGTCATCCAAGGCACGGTCAATCGCGATAACCGGTACGCCACTGGCCTGGATCTTTTTATAGAAAGAATGATCGGCAGGCAGGGCACTGGCAACCAGTAAGGCATCAATGCGTCTGCTCAGTAGGGTTTCCGCGACTTTCATTTCTGTGTCGATATCATCATCCGAGCAGGAAATAATGAGCTGATAACCGGCTTTGCGGGCATCGCGTTCCAGCAGTTTTGCCAGCTTGGCATAACTGCTGTTCTCAAGATCCGGGATGATCAATCCAAAAGAGCGGCTGCTTCCGGCTCGCAGAGAAGTGGCGGCATGGTCAGGCCGGTAGTTAAACTCATCAACTACAGCCATAACTTTTTGCTGGGTTTTCTCGCTGATCCGGTACTTTGCCGCTTTGCCATTGATGACATAACTGGCTGTCGTTCGTGACACCCCAGCCAGTTTGGCTATTTCGTCTAACTTCATTCTCGATTCTTAGTCTTTGGTAGAATTTGTGCGCCTGATCATATATTCGCAAATGATCTGACACAGAACAATTGCAATATTAGCTGAAACCATTCAGCATGTCAGCTGAAAGGTTTCAGCAAAGCTGATTTTAGTTAAACAAAGTTCTGCTGAAGCTTTTATTTTCAGCAAAAGCTGAATCGATTCAGCTTTTGCTGAAGTTAACTAGAATTAAAGACGTGTAGATAGGGCGAAAGTGTATTTCGCCGAGTCATCGAATACTGGAGAGAGTTCATGCTGTCATTATCAAAGAGCGATATTCAGCTAAAGCAATCTGCTGCTGATAAGCAACAAGCTATCAAGGCATTGGCTACCGGTCTGGAGCAACAAGGGCTGGTTGATACAGGGTATGTCAACGGCATGTTGGACAGGGAAGCGCAAAATTCCACGTTTCTGGGCAATGGCATTGCAATCCCTCACGGAACAACAGATACCCGAGGTTTGGTGAAGCAAACCGGTGTTCGTGTACATCACTTTCCACAAGGTGTGGATTGGGGAGAGGGAAAGACAGCCTATCTTGCGATTGGTATTGCGGCGAAATCGGATGAACACCTTGGGATCCTCAAGCAACTGACGAAAGTTCTGTCGGCCGACGGCGTGGAAGAAAAGCTGAAACACTGCGATAGCGCTGAAGGATTGATTGCCATTCTGAATGGGGAAGAACAGCTAGAAGCTGAACTGGATGCCGGCCTTGTTCAACTTGCCTTCCCGGCGACAGATCTTATTCAGTTGACGGCGGTAGCAGCCGGATTAATCAAGAACCGTCAGGCTGCGGGCAACGGCAGTGTTGCCGATGCCAT
>NZ_JAKRFQ010000067.1 GCF_022347985.1 Photobacterium sp. OFAV2-7 | reverse complement strand
GTAACAGGAACAACAGCTCTAGCATTAACGGTTATTCCTTAACAGGCTCAGCACGTAGCTGGTTCAGCTCTTGCTGTTGTTTGGCTACCTTTTTGCTTAGGCGGTTTCTTGAGAAACGGGTTTTCAGATACAGCAGGCCACAGATCAGCCAACCAATCGCAAAACCGGAACCGAATGCAATACCAAGCAAAGTAGATAGCTGGAACTCACCCTGAGCTACAAGAAAATCGAAATTTACCAACTGCTGGTTCTGGGCACCAAGAGCCAGCGTGACCAAAAAGCAAACAGCCAGAATCAGAAAGCTAATTATCTTCATCGTAAATCCTTCTCACTTGATCAAAAGTTTGATGGGTTGATTATGCAAGATTTTGACACATCAGACCATGATCAATAGACATAAAAAAACGGCATACTATCAGCATGCCGTTTTTTTGTTCTAATCACGCTTAACCAGCAGCAGCTGCCGAGTTAACTCGATCGCGTAATTCCTTACCAGGTTTAAAATGAGGGACGTACTTGCCGTCCAACTCAACTTTGTCGCCTGTCTTAGGGTTGCGACCGACGCGTGGAGCACGGTAATGTAATGAGAAGCTACCAAAGCCACGGATTTCGATACGATCACCCTCAGAAAGAGTGGTCGCCATGTGCTCAAGGATTTCCTTGATTGCATCTTCTACCTGTTTGGCAGAAAGATGTGTTTGTTGACTACACAGTCTTTCAATTAATTCAGACTTTGTCATAAACACCCCGTTTTTAGTATGTTTCTCAATAGTATAACCGCTTAGGGGGAAAAGTGATCCCCCTTAGCTCAATTATTCGCCTTTAGCCGCTTTGAAAGCGTCAGCCATAGCGTTACCGAAAGAAGCATCTTCTTGCTTGTTCAGGTTAGCCATTGCTTCTTGCTCTTCAGCAACGTCTTTAGCACGAACAGATAGGTTGATTACGCGGTTCTTACGGTCAACGCCTGTGAACTTAGCTTCAACAGAATCGCCAACAGAAAGAACTAGAGTTGCGTCTTCAACACGGTCAACAGATGCTTCAGAAGCACGTAGGTAACCTTCAACACCTTCAGCTAGCTCGATAGTTGCGCCTTTCGCGTCAACTGCAGTAACAGTACCAGTAACTAGAGCACCTTTCTTGTTAACTGCAACGAAGCCGTTGAATGGGTCTTCTTCGATCTGCTTAACGCCAAGAGAGATACGCTCACGCTCTGCGTCTACTGCTAGAACTACTGCAGAGATTTCGTCGCCTTTCTTGAAGTCACGAACTGCTTCTTCACCTGAAACATTCCAAGAAATGTCAGATAGGTGAACTAGACCGTCGATGCCGCCTTCTAGACCGATGAAGATACCGAAGTCAGTGATAGACTTGATCTTACCAGTTACGCGATCGCCCTTAGCTTGCATTTCTGCGAATGACTGCCATGGGTTAGCTTTACACTGCTTAAGACCTAGGCTGATACGACGACGCTCTTCGTCGATATCAAGAACCATAACTTCAACTTCGTCGCCCACGTTAACAACTTTAGATGGGTGGATGTTCTTGTTAGTCCAATCCATCTCAGAAACGTGTACAAGACCTTCAACGCCTTCTTCGATTTCAACGAAGCAGCCGTAGTCAGTTAGGTTAGTTACGCGGCCAGAAAGCTTAGTACCTTCTGGGTAACGCTTAGCAATTGCTACCCATGGATCTTCGCCTAGCTGCTTAAGACCTAGTGATACGCGAGTACGCTCACGGTCGAACTTAAGAACTTTAACGTTGATTTCGTCGCCAACATTAACGATTTCGCTTGGGTGCTTAACGCGTTTCCAAGCCATATCAGTGATGTGTAGAAGACCGTCAACACCGCCAAGATCAACGAATGCACCGTAGTCAGTAAGGTTCTTAACGATACCTTTAACTTCCATGCCTTCTTGTAGAGAAGCAAGTAGCTCGTCACGCTCAACGCTGTTTTCAGATTCGATAACTGCGCGGCGAGAAACAACAACGTTGTTACGCTTCTGGTCAAGCTTGATTACTTTGAACTCTAGCTCTTTGTTTTCTAGGTGAGCAGTGTCACGAACTGGACGTACGTCAACTAGTGAACCAGGTAGGAACGCACGGATGCCGTTAAGTTCAACTGTGAAGCCACCCTTAACTTTACCGTTGATGATACCAACAACTGTTTCAGCATCTTCGTAAGCTTTTTCAAGCTGGATCCAAGCTTCATGACGCTTAGCTTTTTCACGAGAAAGTTTAGTCTCACCGAAGCCATCTTCGATAGCGTCTAGAGCAACGTCAACTTCTGCGCCGATTTCGATTTCAATTTCGCCAGCAGCGTTCTTGAACTCGTCAGCTGGGATAGAAGACTCAGACTTAAGGCCTGCGTCAACTAGAACGTAACCGTTTTCGATAGCTACAACAGTACCTTTAACGATCGCGCCTGGACGTGTTTCTAGTTCGTTTAGAGACTCTTCAAAGAGTAAAGCAAAAGATTCAGTCATTATTTAATCTTCAATATGATTAACAACCATGGGTATCCTACCGCATGGGGTTGGTAGTAATGTCAGTATTCATCCATGACACCGACGCCATCATGCTGATCACTCAGCAGATAATTTTTCTTCAACAAAAGCCAATGCCTGGGCAGTAACCTGCTCTATTGACATCTCAGTAGAGTCTAGCACCAAAGCATCAGCCGCGGGACGCAACGGAGCCACCGCGCGGTTGCGGTCGCGATCGTCACGTTCCTGAATTTCGCTTAAAAGACTGTCAAAGTTAACATCTAAGCCTTTCTGTTGCAACTGATTCATGCGGCGATTTGCCCGCTCTTCCGCGCTGGCATCAAGAAAGATTTTCACTTCTGCACCCGGGAAAACTACGGTCCCCATGTCGCGACCGTCAGCAACCAAGCCCGGCGCCTCGCTAAAGGCACGCTGGCGACGCAGCAACGCCTCACGTACACGCGGCAGTGCCGCCACTTTTGACGCGGCCATGCCCGTTTCTTCACGGCGAAGCTCGCCGGACACATCCTCGCCTTCGAGAATAACCTTAACCAGTTCGCCTTCGGCCTTGAACTGAACATCAAGGTGGGCCGCCAGAGGAACCAGCGCATCTTCAGATTCAAGATCAACACCATGGTGAATCGCTGCCAGAGCCAGCACGCGGTAAATCGCACCGGAATCGAGCAGTTTCCAGCCCAGTTTATCTGCCAATAGCATACATAGCGTCCCCTTGCCGGCGCCGCTTGGCCCATCAACAGTGATCACTGGAGCATGAGTAGACATAGGTTTTCTCCGAATTCGTTCAAATATCGAGCTTTAATACCAAACATTTAGCCCATGACACTGGCCAAAAGTTTGGTATTAGAGCTCACAAACGGGGGCGTATTATACGGGAAAAAAACCGTAAGTACTATCAAATCAAATGGCTGAAACCACCGAAATTCTATTTCAGGATTCGCGGCGAAACGGCACAAGACAAAAACCCGCCAGATGGCGGGTTTCTTTAGTAACAGAAAGACTTAGCGGCTTGTTTTACCTAGCAGCTCAACTCGGCCAGCTTGTCAAAATAATCCGGGAAGGTCTTCGAGGTACACTTGGGATCATTGATGGTTACCGGTGTATCGCTCAATGCCACCAGTGAAAAACACATCGCCATTCGGTGGTCATCATAGGTATCGATCGCCGCATGCTTGAGCTGCGCCGGTGGAGTGATAGTAATGTAGTCATTCCCCTCCTCGACATCGGCCCCGACCTTTCGCAGCTCGGTTGCCATCGCGGCCAAGCGATCGGTTTCTTTAACCCGCCAGTTATAGACGTTACGGATCGAAGTCACCCCGTCAGCAAACAAGGCAGCCGTTGCAATCGTCATGGCCGCATCCGGGATATGGTTGAAGTCCATGTCGACAGCCTTCAGTTTGCCGCGGCGAGCTATGACGTAATCGTCACCCCACTCTATCTCGGCCCCCATCGCTGCCAGTGCATCGGCAAACTGAACATCACCCTGGATACTCTTCTTGCCAATACCGGTTACTTTGACCTGACCGCCCTTAATCGCTGCCGCAGCCAGGAAGTAAGAGGCCGATGACGCATCGCCTTCGACCAGAAACTCACCCGGCGCCTGATAGGTTTGGCCTGCCGGCACAAAAAACTCCTGATAGTCACGGTTCTCTACCGTTACCCCAAACTGAGCCATGATATGCAACGTAATATCAATATATGGCTTGGATACCAGCTCACCCTTGATTCGGATGAGTGTATCGGCCTTAGCCATAGGGGCCGACATTAAAAATGCAGTCAGGAACTGGCTGGAAATCGAACCGTCGATTTCAACCTCTCCGCCTTGCAGGCCCGTCCCCTTGATCTTAAGCGGTGGGTAATTGTCATTCTCCAGGTAGGTAATATCTGCCCCGGCGGTGCGAAGCGCCTCTACCAAGTGACCGATCGGACGCTCTTTCATACGAGGTTCGCCGGTCAGAACAAACTCACCTTCGCCGAGACATAAAGCTGCCGCTAGCGGGCGCATCGCTGTACCGGCATTCCCCAGGAACAGCTCTAGTGCCTGCTCGGGGTTGAACGCCGTACCCAACCCGGTGACTTCACAGACTGTTTTATCATCCGACAGCTGGTAGCTGACACCAAGCTGCTTGAGGGCATTCAGCATGTGGCGAATGTCATCACTGTCGAGCAGGTTGGTAAGTCGCGTGGTACCTTGAGCTAACGCCGCCAATAGAAGGGCACGGTTTGAAACACTCTTCGACCCCGGTAGATTTACTTCGCCATTGATCTGATTTATCGGCTGTAACGTTAAACTTTCCATCTGTTATCTATTCAATCCTGTTTTTTTGGGCGTTCCAGCAGATTAGCGAATAATGTCTCAGTTAGCTAGTACTGATTAAACCCAATCGATATCACAGAAAATGGTAAGATAAGTCAGCCGTAAATTCGCAGGCATCCAGAGAGATTTTTCATTACAAGGAGAGAGATGTGGCAGCTGAAACACCCAAAGTCGGAGTCGGTGTGATCATTGTTAACGACCAGGGAGACGTCTTGATTGGCAAAAGGAAGAATAGCCACGCGCCCTACTATTCGATCCCCGGTGGCCACATGGACATAGGTGAGACCTTTACCCAGTGTGCTGCGCGCGAGATAGAAGAAGAAACCGGGCTGCTGATTAAAAACCCAAAAGTCATTGCCGTCACCAACAACCTGCAAACCTACCATGAGTCCGGCAAGCACTATATCAGTGTAACTGTGCTGGCCACCGAATTTAGCGGTCAGCTGGAGCTACGCGAGCCTGATAAGTGCGAGGGGTGGCAATGGGTTGATCCTGCTCACCTTCCCCTGCCGCAGTTTGACGCCAGCGAGCAGGCTATTCGCTGCTACCTGGAAAAACGTTTTTGCCTTGAGTAATACCAATCTACATATAAAAACCGGTGTCGTGGACACCGGTATTTTTGTTTGTCTGGTTCTAGCACTCAAACTTGAGGGATGCATTATCCACCCAGTCTTCACCAAGTATCTCAATGGCCATGGATGAAATACGCTGCATGACAGGAAGTGTCGTCAGCCCGCTAAAAATCAGGCCGCAAGAATCTGAAACAAAGAAGCGCTTTAAAAGGTTGGCAAGCAAATTGATTCGAGCTTCCTGTTGACTATCGAGGCTCCTCGTCAGTGACAGGGTAAGGTTGTCTGCGCCGGCAACAATGCATAACTTTGCGATATCATTAAGCTCATACTCGGACGCAATTTCATCCAGCGGCAAGCGAAGGTTCAGCGTGTAATGGCCGCATTGTTCCTTGAGCGAAACCAGCATATTAAAAATATCGTGGCGCAGCGCGGAACGATACAGCGCAAGCGGAAAATCGACTTCTACTTCTGCAATAGCGCTGTCGCTTGCAGCCGCCGCATGCGGAAGCATCGCTTCGCTGTCGCTACCTGAAAAGTACCCAGTGCTCACTAGGTGCTTTTTCAGTGAATAAAAGAATGGCTTCTGCTGATTGAAAACCAGATAACACGTTGCATCCTGCAGCTGTTGACTCGCCTTATGCTCGCTAAACAAAGAAGTCAGGCACTCCTTGTCGCGGCCTTGCAAACTCAGTAACTGAAAATCTGATGCTTTCTTTTGATATACATTTGAGTTCATCATCGTTCTAGCTAATCCCTCGCAATAATTTCCCCATATGATACAAGAAAATAGCCTCAACACTGTTTCCGCTGAGGGAAACTGTGTTTATCAAGATGGTTAAATTTCGTACAGTGATTGTGATGTACATCTGATGCTATCGGCAGAAATATGTATAAAATGGCATCGGGAACCTCTTACCACTCGCTGAGCAACCATATTCTTCACCACTACCATTCCAGACTGGAATAGTGATCTTATCCGTCAAGATCTTACGTACACTACGAGTGTTACCCTAAAACATCACTCTTACAGTCACCCGACAAAAGGTAGAAGATGAACTTTATTACCCGTTTTTTGACTACAGTTGTTCTATTTTACTTGTCTGGCTGCACTGGTATGCCAGAGCAAATTACGCCGGTCAAACCGTTCAGCATAGACCGTTATCTTGGCACCTGGTACGAAATAGCACGTCTTGACCACAGTTTTGAAAGGGGCCTTTCACTAGTTTCAGCAACATACAGTCTTAATGAGGATGGCTCTGTCAAAGTAATCAACCGGGGCTATAACCAAGAAAAGAATGAATGGAAGGAAGCAGAAGGTAAGGCCAAGTTCGTCGGCGCCAGTGATACAGCCCACCTCAAGGTGTCTTTTTTCGGCCCTTTTTACGGCAGCTACGTTGTCTTTCACCTCGAACCCGACTACTCCACAGCTTTGGTTAGCAGCTATAACACAGAGTATTTCTGGATTCTTTCCCGCGACAAGTCACTGCACCTAGACAAGGTGCAATACTATCTCTCGATCGCCGAACAAAAAGGCTTCGATACCAGCAAAATCATATTTCCACAGCAGTGATAAAAAAGCCTCTCAAAAGAGAGGCTTCGGTGTATAAAATTCAGGCTACTATGCGTTTTCTTGCTCAAATTTTTGCATGAAATCCACCAGCGCCTGCACGCCCTCGAGCGGCATGGCATTGTAGATAGACGCCCGCATACCACCGACAACACGATGCCCCTTCAGCGCCTTCAGGCCGGCAGCATCCGCCTGCTCAAGGAACACCTTGTCCAGTTCAGGCTTTTTCAGCTGGAACGGAACATTCATCAGCGAGCGATTGTCAGGGTGGACCTGGTTGCGATAAAAATCAGACTGGTCGATAAAGCGATAAAGTACTTCAGCCTTGGCTTCATTTCGCTTTTGCATCTCGTCGACACCGCCGATCTCTTTCAGCCACTTAAAGACTTCCCCGGCCAGATACCAGGCAAAGGTCGGTGGCGTATTGAACATCGAGTCCTTATCAACCAACACGGTATAGTCAAGAATGCTCGGCAAAACCTGCTTGGCTTTTCCAAGCAAATCATCACGCACGATAACAATCGTCAGGCCGGCCGGACCGATATTTTTCTGAGCGCCGGCATAAATCACACCGTATTTCGATACATCGATTGTTCGTGACAGTATGGTCGAAGACATATCGGCAACAATAGGTTTGTCTGTCACCGGCAGATCACGGATCTCAATACCGTCGATAGTTTCATTCGGACAAAAGTGCACAAATGCTGCATCGTCTGACAACGGCCACTCAGAAGCAGGCAATACCGCCTTCTTGCCGTCACGTTCACAGGTAATATCGACAACATTTGGCTGACAGTATTTCTCGGCTTCCTTGGCTGCACTGTTAGCCCAGTAACCACCGTCCATATAGTCGGCGGTATCGGCTTCACCCAACAGGTTCATCGGTACCGCTGCAAACTGGCCACGAGCACCACCATGACAGAACAGTACATGGTAGTTGGCAGGGATCGACAGCAACTCTCGCAGATCTTTTTCTGACTGTTCGGCAACCGCAAGAAACTCCTTGCTGCGGTGGCTAATTTCCATCACAGAGGTGCCCAGGCCACTCCAGTTAACCAATTCTTTCTGTGCTTTCTGTAAGACATCTGCTGGGATCATTGCCGGACCAGCACAAAAATTGTAGACCTTTTCCATGATGTAAGACTCGCTCCTGCTCTGCATAGGGATAATATAGCTATTTGTCACATCTGACGCCCGCAGACTAAGTGTGACAAAGATCAATTACTTTTGTTTTTACACCTTTATGCGTACGCTGAAAAGCCTTTACAACAAGTATTTCTGCAAAAAAGCACAACTGACCGGATATTCAGGGCAAACTGAACAATTCACAGACTCAACAGGAAAAATAGCAGCCGTTTGGGCTCCTCGTCAGACATAAAAAAACGCAGCCCGTAGGCTGCGTTCTTGTTAAGCGAGTCTGCCTTGAAGTTTATTCTTCGTCAGAAGAAGGCGCTTCATCAGAATCTGATTGCTCGGCTGAATCGGCGTTGTCGGTATCAGCAGCTTGCGCTTCTGTTACTTCTGCATCTTCGATACCAGCATCAATGATCTCTTCCTCTTCAGGCTCATCGATACGCTGCAGGCCAACAACCAGTTCTTCTTCAGCAGTACGGATTAGCGTAACACCTTGGGTATTACGGCCAACACGGCTGACTTCAGAAACACGAGTTCGAACTAATGTACCACCGTTGGTGATCATCATGAACTCATCGCCGTCTTCGGTCTGAACGGCGCCGACAACTTTGCCGTTACGCTCAGAGACCTTGATCGATACCACACCTTGTGTCGCACGGCTCTTCGATGGGTACTCGTCAAGCGAAGTTCGCTTACCGTAACCATTTTCGGTTACAGTCAACACGTCGCCCTCGTTGTGAGGAACGATCAGAGACACCACTTTGTCGCCTTCAGCCAGTTTCATACCGCGGACACCCGCAGCAGTACGGCCCATACCGCGTACTTGCTCTTCAGAGAAGCGGACCACTTTACCTGCTTCGGAGAACAGCATGATTTGGTCGGTACTGTTTGTCACATCGACCCCAATCAGCGAATCGCCTTCGCGTAGGTTCACCGCAATGATACCTGCGCTACGAGGACGGCTGAAGTCAGTCAGAGGTGTCTTCTTAACGGTACCGTCTGCCGTTGCCATGAAGACGAACTTATCTGCTTCGTATTCTTTAACCGGCAGAATTGCAGTAATACGCTCACCTTCTTCCAGAGGAAGGATATTGACGATAGGCTTACCACGTGCGGTACGGCTTGCCAATGGCAGCTGGTACACTTTCAGCCAGTACATACGGCCACGGCTAGAGAAGCACAGAATGGTATCGTGGGTATTGGCAACCAGCAGGCGCTCAATGAAGTCTTCATCCTTCATTCGCGTTGCCGCTTTACCCTTACCACCACGACGCTGAGCTTCATAATCACTCAGCACCTGATATTTCACGTAGCCTTCGTGTGAAAGCGTAACCACCACATCTTCCTGAGTGATCAGATCCTCAAGATCGATATCATGGCTAGCCGCAGTGATTTCAGTACGACGAGGATCATTGAACTGCTCTTTAACCAGCTCCAACTCTTCTCGGATCACTTCCATCAGACGCTCGGAGCTTGCCAGAATGTGTAGCAGCTCAGCAATTTCATCCAGCAGCGCTTTGTATTCGCCCAGGATTTTCTCGTGCTCTAGACCAGTCAGCTTATGTAGGCGCAGATCCAGGATTGCCTGTGCCTGCTGCTCGGTCAGGTAGTACTGGCCATCACGGATACCGTACTGCTCTTCCAGCCATTCCGGACGTGCCGCATCGGTACCGGCACGTTCCAGCATTGCAGCAACATTACCCAGATCCCAACCGCGTGCAACCAGGCCAGCTTTCGCTTCCGCCGGTGTCGGCGCGTTTTTGATCAGCTCGATGATTTCATCGATATTAGCCAGCGCCAGTGCCAAACCTTCAAGGATATGGGCACGCTCACGGGCTTTGCGCAATTCGTAAATAGTACGGCGTGTCACCACTTCACGGCGGTGGTTCACGAAGCACTTCAGCATCTCTTTCAGGTTGAAAAGCTTAGGCTGACCGTTGTCCAGCGCAACCATGTTGATGCCGAATGTCGTTTGCAACTGCGTCTGAGCGTACAGGTTGTTCAGCACAACCTCGCCAGTCGCATCACGTCGACACTCGATAACAATACGCATACCGTCTTTGTCAGACTCATCGCGCAGGGCACTGATGCCTTCAACTTTTTTATCTTTGACCAGCTCGGCGATCTTCTCGATCAGGCGAGCTTTGTTCACCTGATACGGGATCTCGGTAACAATAATGGTCTCTTTGCCATTCTTGTCCGCTTCGATCTCGGCTTTTGAGCGCATGTAAACTTTACCGCGCCCGGTCTTATAGGCATCGATGATACCCTTGCGACCGCTGATCAGTGCCGCTGTCGGGAAGTCCGGGCCAGGAATATATTCCATTAGCTGATCAATGGTGATGTCTTCATCATTGATATAGGCCAGGCAACCATCGATAACTTCGCCAAGGTTGTGCGGCGGAATGTTCGTTGCCATACCGACGGCAATACCCGAAGCACCGTTAACCAGCAGGTTCGGAATTTTCGTAGGCAGTACTGCCGGGATTTGTTCAGTGCCATCATAGTTAGGCACATAGTCAACCGTTTCTTTGTCTAGATCGGCCAGCAGCTCGTGGGCAATTTTTGCCATACGAACTTCGGTATAACGCATCGCAGCCGCGGAGTCGCCATCGATAGAACCGAAGTTACCCTGACCATCTACCAGCATGTAGCGAAGAGAGAAAGGTTGCGCCATGCGTACGATGGTATCGTAAACCGCACTATCACCATGTGGGTGATATTTACCGATTACGTCACCAACCACACGGGCTGATTTTTTATATGCTTTATTCCAGTCATTGCCTAGCACATTCATCGCGAACAATACGCGACGGTGCACTGGCTTAAGGCCATCACGCACATCCGGAAGAGCACGACCCACGATCACTGACATCGCGTAGTCGAGGTATGAGCCTTTCAGCTCCTCTTCAATGTTTACGGGCGTGATCTCTTTTGCAAGATCGCTCATGGAGCCAATATCCCTCAGGTAATTTCTGTCGTATTTTTATACGTGCAAGGTGCGAGAATATAGCATAAATCAGCCTAGATAGGCACACCTTTCACAATTTATGTTGTGAGTAATTTAGCGGATTTACCAAAAATCAGACACTAACTTGACGCCTTTCTGGCATTAATTACGCTCAAACGGTTATTTTTCACTCACTTCGATGGATGGAGATTTTTCTTAAAATAAAAAAAGTGCTACCAATTGTAAAAAATCGATCGGGTCGCTTTTTATGCAATTTAGCGCAAAGCCTGACT
>NZ_JAKRFQ010000649.1 GCF_022347985.1 Photobacterium sp. OFAV2-7 | reverse complement strand
ATATAAATTCGGGCGGCATAGTCATCTCCCTGTTTGGTTCGTTCATTGAGCTGGGGCAGGTTGTTTTCAACTCGCCATGACCAATTAAGGTAGGGGGTTTTCTTTAAATCGATTTTTAGCTGTTTGGCCAAGATAGATGCAGAACCTTGGCTATCGGCTTTTAGCACCCGTTGACCGCTAAGGGTGACTATATTGTATTGGGTATAACCATCGAATGATTTTTCCTGCCAACGGCTCAATGACTCTGTTTCAAATCGAGCGATGGGAATACTGGTAACGGCATAGGCGCTAAGACAGAACATCGACAGTGAGCTTAGGCTCAGCAAGTGCAATATCCTCATTTTCAGGCTCCGATAGCAAGAATGGTCGAGAACAGACAATCAAATAACGGATTAACCGCTTCTTATTTATAAAGCACATGATTGCAAGTAGTGCCACTTCTCCTTATTCGTCAAAGATGAGTAGTCTTATCTATCTCTATAAAATGTAAGGCTTTTATTGCTTTTCGCTATTGAATGCTTGGATTCCATATGCTTAATTGTTCTTATTGGAAACGAGAGGTGAGCGAAGCATGAAATACCCAGCACCACTAAAGAAAGGCAGTACGATAGCGATAACCGCTTTTTCAACAGGAATCGCCACAGAGCATGAAGCCAGGTATCAATGTGTACTGGCCTATTTTAAGTCGCAAGGCTTCAATATCGTTGAAGGCGAGTGTTTAAGAGGGCAGCAAAAACACGTTAGTGCACCTGCGCAGCAGCGTGCCGATGAACTGATGTCATTCCTCTTGAATGATGATATCGATGCCATAGTTCCGCCTTGGGGCGGAGAGTTGGCGATGGAGCTGTTGCCGCTGCTCGATTTTGATGCCCTGACAAAGGCAAAGCCTAAGTGGGTGTTGGGTTTTTCAGATGTGAGTACCATAACGGCCGTTTTATTCAGCAAGTTAGGTTGGGCTTCGGCACATTGCTCAAACCTGATGGACTTAACAAACAATGCCACAGAATCACTGACTACTGGCACGTTGGCTTGTCTATCAACGCCGTATGGTGAACATTTTTCGCAATCCGCGTCAGCCAAGCACACCCGGTCATGGCCAAATATTGCTGAGGATCCAGAAGCGGTGCTGGAGCCGGAGATACCCACCCAATGGAGATGGCTGGTTAAGCCTGAAAAGGGGAACACCATTGAGGGCCGGTTAATCGGTGGCTGTTGGGACACTTTGTTTCATCTGTTCGCTACTGACTATTTGGATCTTGATAACTTGTCTCGCCAGTATCCTGAAGGGCTGGTGCTATTTCTGGAAAATGTTGAAATGTCACCGGTCGATTTAGCCAGAACGATATTGAATATGAAGTTTCGCGGTGTCTTTTCCTGCATTAACGGGTTGCTGCTGGGCAGGTGCGCGGTAGTGGACTCAGACAATGAGGACGATCTGACTTACTACGAGGTATTGGAAAGGCACCTTGCAGGTTTAGGGATCCCCGTGATGATTGATTTGGATATCGGCCATGTTCCGCCAAACCTGACGTTGATAAATGGCGCTTTGGCCACCGTGGAATTACACGATGGCGGGCGTATTCATCAACAGCTTATTGCCTAGTATTATACCCAAGCTACCTCAAGATGCAGGATTCAGAGTGAGGCCAGCGGGCTCAGGTCAAGGAAAATAACGGTAGGAATGGTAGCCCCTTTCAACGTTATTTGACACAGAAATGAGTTCGCTGGCTCACTCCCAAAGGGCGAGTTTACTTGGCTTCTATGCGTTGTTACCGATTATTGATTTAGAGCCACTAGATCTTCAAATCGGCGCCTAGCCTAGTCGCCAAGTAATTCTCGCTGAAACGAGCATCTTGAGGTAGCTTGGGTATAAGTACATATTAACTCGAACACTCGTTAGCTTCTGGCGACCATTTTGCGTAGTAGTTCAATTATCTGTTGCTGTTCTTCTGGCTCCAGGGAATAGAGTAATTCTTGAGTGACTGCCACAGGGATAGGAAGCAGTGTTTTTCTTAGGTTGTGCCCTTCTTCTGTCAGGAAGATGCGAAATGAACGGCGGCTATTAGGATCGGCTCGTCTTTCTACTAGTCCCAGTTTTTCAAGCTTGTCGAGTGTTCGGGTTGTTGTGGAATTCTCGACCTTTGATTTAGCCGCAATCTCGCGTTGCGTTACTCCCTCTTCTTCCCATAAGCACATCATTGTTGGCCATAGCGCGATGGTAAGACCATGCTTTTTCAATTCGATATCGAATTTTTTTGCAGTACGATGTGCAACTACATTTATCATCCAGCCAAAACTTCTTTGCCTGTCAAACTTAACGGCCATGGTGTTTCTCTTAAGCTATTACAACGATTGCCGCCGTCACTAATATGGCGGTAGCAAAGACGGTGATAGCTCGAAGTTGAGAGACAAAATACAGTTCACCAGTTTCGGTCACCTTGCTCTGAACACCTGTTAGCATCGCCATTACCAGTGGCTTAGAGCGTAGCTTGTACACAACAATCGCGCCCACGTGGGTCAAAATCAGCATCGGCAGAACTCGTGCCAGGATATAGTGCATACTTTCAAGTGCAGAGAATACCGTATCGGTCAGCCAATACTCCATGTATGGCATATTGTCGAGCAGCCCTGCCAGCGCGAGACCTGAAAAACATTGGAGAAACAGCGTCAATATCATTGTTACTACCATCCAGCCACCAGCTGGATTATGACCCGGCTGTGCCGGCTCTTTTCCTGCTAGGTATCGAAGTACTGTAATCGGGCTGCGTATAAACTGACTAAAACGACTGGTCTGGCTGCCAACTAATCCCCATAGAATCCGCCAGAGAACGAGCGTAAACAGCGCTAGACCTAGCTGAACATGAGGCCCATTACCTGAGAAACCTGAGGCAATAAGAGCAATAAAGAGTACTGCCTGAAACCAGTGATATAACCGTGTTGCCAGATCCCAAACTTTCATAACTATCTCCCGAATGATGTTCCTTACATAAGATGGAAGACAATTTACACAACAACTGTTGCGTACGCAACTATTGTTGTGTAAATTGTCAGCAAGAAAAGTAAGTAGTCAGAACTCAACGTTAGGAGATCAGGTAATGAAAAAGACAATACTGAGCTGTCTT
>NZ_JAKRFQ010000648.1 GCF_022347985.1 Photobacterium sp. OFAV2-7 | reverse complement strand
CAGGAATAACCACACCTGCCGAGAGCTCTCCGGATTCCGACAAAATGATCACCTGTTCGCCAACTGCCAGCGGTTCCCAGTCAACTCGGTGCTTGCTCGATGCCCGGCCAGATACCCAAGGTAACCAGCCCGTTACCGCCCCTTTGGCGTATTCCACTCTTACTCTGGGTGGTTGCTGCTCAAAGTCCACGCTATGAACACGGCCCCGTTTGATCATGTTTGCCATGCGGCGTTGCAGCTCACGGACGATGTAGTTCATCTCTGGATTATCAAGCATCCGGAACCACCTGTTCATACCTGTCGCCATTCTGCTTACCGATATCAGGCGAATACCCCACAACAACCTGAGTCGGCGTTAAGCCCTCCGGCTTAAAGAAATCTTCGCCCACCTCAATGTCTTGATTGAAGCGGATAGACCACACAGCATACTCATCCAGCTCCGGCTGAAATGCATCAGGCTCGGCACTGACAAACACTGCAGGCTTTATTGGCAAGCCAAAACGGGATCCTTCAATTTTCAGCCCAATAGCCATAGCTGCATTACGCACTTCGAGCTGATACTGCGCATCGGCCATGCCGAGAACAGCCAGAATTTCACAATTCAGCGTTACGCATAACTGTCCGTTCATCGGCTGGCTGTCGGCACGATCCCAATCCGATACAGCAAAGAAAGCACACGGTGTCTGAAGTGTCTTCTTCACTTCCGGATAGCAATCAACCACCTTTAACCATGGCAGCTGCTTATCCAGCCAAGTCTTCACTGCATTGTGATACGTCGTTAAATGGATACCATCACTCACGTCAGCTCCTTAGCCATATTTCTTCCAGCTATTCTTGTGCAAACCCATTTTCACCCGACCTTTTAAGTCAGTTTCAAAGTGCTTGAGGAAGATCTCCGGCAAACGTTCATAGATGTCGTCTTCAATCATGGCGTTCAGCTCATCAGCAACAGGAACCCGGGCTTCTACAACCGGAAAGCGATTAGCTGTTTTACGGGTAAAGATAGAACGCCGGTTATACAACCGAGTAACAAAACCATCGTCATATGTCTGGGTTGGTATTTTGCCCCTGGGCTTAAAGACAGCGCCATTTGGTGACTTTTTAGTCCCTCTTCGGCGTATGCTCCCTTTCAAATACCCCACCGAGACATCGTTCATCCCGTACCACAATTTCAGCTCATCGAACTTCTTCTGTTTGCTGGGACTTCTGAGGCGAAAATGCTGAAACCTTTTCCTGATCGCCTTTAGCGATTTAATCCCCATTTCATCACGCAGCTTTTTATTGGTGAGTGATCGAAGGGTTATTGCTGTTCGCCCCAACGCCCGGTTGTACGCCGCCCTCATCTGCATTTCGGTGGCGCCATGAATATCTTTCAGCGCTTCCAGCTCTTCGACATCAATATGAAATGGAAGACGATTCAGGTTGGTTGGAAGAAGTATCTCCGACATTTTCCTGCCCTAGCGTTAACTTCAAACGGCCTGAGCCATCGTTCTCCGGCAGCACAACCAAATAACTCTGACGTGTTCCGTTTTCGAACTGCAGAGTGATGGCCGTTCGCCGCTCCAAATGCCCAGCTTCGGCAGACTTCACAATCAAAGTGCCCCGCTGCGCATCGACAAAACCGCCACCATCCAGCTTTGCAATTTCTGAGGGACCAGTAAAAATGCCCCGAACAGGCTCGTAACCATCAGCGATAACATCCACATTGCTGAATGCATCAATGATTGCTTCATTGGCCTGCCGGGCAACGGTATCGACTGACATCTAGCACCGCCTTCCATTCAATAAAACAAAGCCCAGTCCTATTGAACCGGGCCGCTTTCCCTAACTGTTTAGCAGCAGATTAGTTAGATGAATGAACCGCGCACAACAGTGCCGGGTCTCGAGTGATTGGCAGGTAGATAGAACGCGAGCGAATCTCCAGGCCTTCATCATGCGGCATCGGTTCAGTGGTAATGTGACACTCACGCTTTGATGCGCTGCTGGAACTGAGCACATCGGCTGGCGCACGCAGCATGCCAAACACGCCATTCACACCCAGTGGGTATGATGCGCCGTCTTCAGCAACTTCATCCGCTTCATCAGTGATAAACGTCAAGCCACAAAGACTGATCCCACTTGGATCATCGGCAAACTTAACCTGCAGCTTGGGATGTGCTTCCGGGCCATAAAACTCTTTGATGCTCTTATGGCTAATAATCCGTTCAATCAGATCCTGACCGACACGGATTGCCACACCTTTAATCATCATGTGGCCATGCTCTTTGGCGATCTTCTTGGTTTCTTTCGAAATGGCTTTGAGCTTCTTTGGCACATCAGTCGTGTCAGAACCCAGCTTAAGGTCAACTCTACGCTCTTCAACCCCCAACACCTGGAACAAATCAACCATCACAACACCTTTACGGTTCTTAACCCGCCCTTTTAGGGCCGAGTACGCAGTAAAGGCTGATGTATAACGGTGGTTATCGCGGTGCTTACCCATCTTGGTTTTAACCAAACCGGCTAACTCCTGGGCCTGCAGCTTTTTATCACGCAACGACGAAATGCGGTTTAGCTCGCTTGCAACGATCTGGCTATCGAACGGATAACGGATCAGGCTAACAGGTACCGCTGATTCAGGATCGTGCTTGTCGATATTTGGATGCTGACCGATTTCACCCGGCATCAACACCTGCAGCTCGTTACCCGATTTAACAATCATCACCTGGCGGTTTTCAACGTTCTCAACCTTGAACATATTGAGCACATCCGACTCAATCGGCGTTGATGAGTTATAGCCAGTTGTCAGCGCCACCAAGGAAAACGCTTCATGGTCAAAAATTTTATCCATCGTGGTGTTAGTCCTGTTTAATGATTAGGAAAGTTGTTTCCAACTGCTCAATCACCTTGGCTTTTTGAGCTTCAGTGATGCCCGCAGGCCATTTGATATAGAGATCGTTGAACACAGAGTGAGCCCAATAGACTTGGCCGTTCCCCATATGAACGCCGTAAGCAGTGGTACCATCAAATCCCTGAGCGGTTGGGTCAATCTCGTTGCCATCCTTATCGACAACAGAATAGAGTGACGCGGTAACGGCATTAGGAATGGTTTTATTACTCATCTCGCCGCGAGGATGAGTCCACAGT
>NZ_JAKRFQ010000647.1 GCF_022347985.1 Photobacterium sp. OFAV2-7 | reverse complement strand
CTTTCTCTAAGCATAAGCCGTAAAACAAAAAAGCGTGAAAAAATAATCACCTAACTGCTCTAAAAAAATCACACTGAAATTAAACTTTTTTTTATTGTTTTTTTCGCTGCAAATGCCCGACAACCAATAAGTATTACAATTCTCGATAGAGATGATCCTCTGCAAATTGTATGACTCACAGTGATAGTTACTGATGGGCAGAGAGGCAGGCTTGATCATTGAGGATAAAACTGCGAGAAATTGGAGGGCAAAAATACTATTAGAACAATAAAATCATCAGGATGTGATTATGTCTGACACAGCGTCAATTCAAACATCTGCCGAAGGCGGCAGTAGCATAAAACAACTTATTCAATCTTTGGGCCCGGGTATCATGATGGCAGCTGCGGCAGTGGGTGGCTCACACCTTGTCGCATCAACGAAAGCTGGTGCTATTTATGGCTGGCAACTTGCCGGACTGATCTTGCTGGTAAACCTGTTTAAATACCCATTTTTCCGTGCAGGGGTCCAATATACGATGGGAACGGGAAATAGCCTGATCCAGGGCTATGAAAGTATGGGACGTAGCTACCTTTGGATTTTTACCGGGCTAAGCCTCATATCAGCCATTGTTAATACAGCGGCATTGCTGCTATTTAGTGCGAGCCTGCTTGGCTATTTTCTGCCGTTTACACTTTCGCTTCCGGTGCTGTCTGCCATTGTTGCGGCTGCCTGTCTGAGCATTTTGTTTGCAGGTCATTACAAGGCGCTGGACGGATTGTCAAAAATGATCATGGCAGTACTTGTGATTGCAACCTTGTCTGCGGTGGTTATTGCGGCTGGTAACGGAAGTGCAGCCCCTGCAGATTTTGAGGCGCCTTCAGCCTGGTCAATCGCTTCTATTGGCTTCATCGTTATTATGATGGGGTGGATGCCAGCACCGATTGAAATCTCGTGTCTGACTTCGCTTTGGCTCAAGAGTCAGCAGAAAGAGCAAAAGGTAACGGCACAATCGGCGCTGTTTGATTTTAATGTTGGCTATATCGGAACCGCTATTTTGGCCATTATCTTTTTGTCACTAGGGGCACTGGTTCTTCATGGTACAGGTACAGAACTAAAAAGCTCGGGCATTGGTTTCTCGCACCAACTTGTTGGCTTGTATGCTTCGACAATTGGAGAGTGGTCTCGTTACCTAATTGCGGTTATTGCCTTTTTCTGTATTTTCGGTAGTACGATTACTGTTATTGATGGTTATTCGCGTGCGCTGGCGGAATCTCAACGCCTGCTTCAGAAAAAAGCGCAAGGTCAACGTCGCTGTCATAATACCTGGATGATTATAGTTAGTGCTGCAGCAATGGGCATTATTGTGTTCTTTAGCTCGGCATTGATGCCGCTGCTGAACTTCGCCATGGTGCTGGCATTTATGACGACGCCTGTCTTTGCTTTGCTGAACTATCGTCTGGTGGCAAAAACAGATTTACCGAAAGCGTTGCAGTGGAGCCGTACGATGAAGGTACTGTCTTGGGCTGGGTTGACGTATCTGTTTGGTTTCCTGGCTTTGTTTATTTGGTGGAAGTGGCTGATGTAGCACGATAGGCTGTTTTCGAAATCCAGACCAAAATCAAACAAATACCAGTGACTATAAAGCCCTCAAATCGAGGGCTTTTTTAATACGTAATGTTTACCTTGATTTATCCTGCAAGGGCAGGATCACAAGCTAGTTTGTCAACCTTGTTCTCATCCTTGGATGCCGGCACGAGGATCTCACTGTTTAATTGATAAATGATGTCCAAGAGGGCTTCTCTTACTGCGGCTTTATCATCACCATCTAGTGCATGAATCGCACGGAAAAGGTCTTTCTGAATACTGGTTACTTGCTTGGATGCACGATCGAGCTCGAGGTATTCAATGGAGGCGATTTCATGAATGCGCTGAACCGAGAGACTGGCTGGAGAGATGGCGCGATTTGTCATAAGTTGTGATGAGCAGTGCTTGAGGTATGTAATAGTCTGTGAAAGCGATATTGGTGGTTTTTCCATAATGGTCAATCCTTAATCTTTGATTTTAAATCAATTCTATCCTTCCCGGTCACTTGCCAGACACTGTAGAGTAAATCATTTATATCAATATTAATGCAGATCAATTAAATGCTTATTCCTTTGTGCTTAGAGACGAACTCTGGATATGGATCGCATTGTGTGGGTGGTTATATTTGCCATGTAGTGGCTAAAATAACCACCAAGAAAAGGCATGTTTCAGAGTGAATTGTGTAAGCTGTTGAAAATATAGGCTTATATTTCTGGCATGCTACCTGCTATGAACATAAGACAATAATCATATCGAAGGTTAAAGGAATCGACATGAAGAAAGGATTTGGCTTACTTATTGTTTTCATAGCGCTGTTTTCTTTAAGTAATATTGTGGTAGCCAAAGATAAGCGGACGTTTACGGGGAGCATCGATGCCAGCGAGCAGGCACTGCACAAGTTGGTAATGGAAGTCCCGGTTGGAATGGTCAATGTCCAAGTTGTTGATGACGGTGCTGTGACTTATCGTGTGGACGTCGAGGACAATTCATCGGGGTGGTCTTTCTTTGCTACTGATCTTGATGCTCTGGTGCTTTCAACGCAAGTCACCGACCAGGCACTGCATTTAATGATTGATGAAGACGGGATCAGTCAGGACTGGACATTGACAGTGCCAAAAGATCTCGCACTGCAGCTTCAACTTGGTGTCGGTAATGTGGAGATTAATGGTTTTAGCCAGACGCTCTCAGCAGATATCGGTGTTGGTTCAGCTTGGGTTGGTGTAAATAGCACGGATTATGAGCATGTCCGGGCTGCTGTTGGTGTCGGTGAAATTCAGGTTCACGGGTTTGAGCAGGGCAATTTGGTGAAGGAGCGAGTAATCGTTTCTGATCAGCTCACGATTACTGGTACAGGAAGAAATCACATTAATATTGAAATCGGTGTCGGTGATGTGAATCTCAGCCAGGATCTTGCAAGCAAAACTTAACAAATATTATTTATGCAATTTTCTGACTTAATTATCACTAAAGTCAGAAAATTCTCGGGGAAATACTTTTATAAATGATTGGCTATTCATTAATTTGAATGGCCATTTTTGTTTTTGTTGCTCTCCTTAAATCCCCGTG
>NZ_JAKRFQ010000646.1 GCF_022347985.1 Photobacterium sp. OFAV2-7 | reverse complement strand
CAGGTGTGAAATACTCCGTTCTTACCATTTTAGTGCTTCTAGCCATCTCTTCTCAGAACGCCATTCCGGTTCATATCGCGTTTATTCCGATTGTGATCCCACCCCTGCTGCATGTATTTGCAAAGCTGAGGCTTGACCGCCGCCTGATCGCCTGTGTGCTGACCTTCGGTCTGGTTACCCCTTATATGGTGCTGCCTGTCGGCTTTGGTGGTATTTTCCTCAATAACATTTTGCTGAAAAACCTGCATGACAACGGTCTGGATGTGACAGCCGGCCAGGTGCCATATGCGATGTTACTACCTGCACTGGGCATGATTTTCGGCCTGCTTGTGGCTACGTTCTTCAGCTACCGTAAGCCTCGTGAATACTCAGAAGAAAAGATCCTGGCCAGCGAGCCGGAGCATGCTGAAATCAACATGCAGCATGTCTATATTGCCGTTGGTGCAATCGTTGCGGCACTGGGGGCCCAGCTATACAGCGGCTCTATGATTATCGGTGGCCTGATTGGTTTCATGGTGTTCACATTTGGTGGCGTGATCAAGTGGAAGGAAACCCATGATGTGTTCACCAAGGGTGTACACATGATGGCGATGATTGGCTTTATCATGATTGCCGCAGCCGGTTTTGCCTCGGTAATGAAAGCGACTGGCGGTGTTGAAACCCTGGTTAGCTCTCTGGCCGATGTGATTGGGGATAACAAGCCACTGGCTGCACTTCTAATGCTGGTTGTTGGTCTGCTGGTGCCCATGGGGATCGGTTCTTCATTCTCTACCATCCCAATTCTGGCAACTATCTATGTTCCGCTGTGTCTGACTTTTGGCTTCTCGCCACTGGCAACTGTTGCCCTAGTCGGTACTGCCGCCGCTCTGGGCGATGCGGGCTCGCCTGCCTCTGACTCAACATTAGGCCCGACAGCAGGTCTTAATGCCGACGGTCAGCATGAGCACATCTGGGAAACCGTTGTTCCTACCTTCATCCACTACAACTTACCACTAATTGGCTTCGGCTGGTTGGCATCGATGATCCTGTAGAACAACAAATCAATACGAAATACAACAATAAAAGGCCGCGAAAGCGGTCTTTTTTGTTGTTTCGCCCTAATTACATTCACTTCTGTTAATTATCTCAAAACATAGCCAATAATTTTCATATGTGATTTTTCTAAACTATAGTTGATTCATACGGATACGTGTTTTTTCGTGATGGGGCTTCTATATGGAAATACTTGCTCAATCAACCTACCTGATCATCGATGACAGCAACATTATTCAGAGTGCTACCCGTGCATTGCTTATGAAGCTCGGAGTACCTATGAATAATATAATTAGTACGGCCAGCGCCAAAGGTGCCATTGCTGCCTGCAACAAACAGAAGTTCGACATTCTGCTTATCGACCATAACCTCGGGACAGGAAGCACCGGATTGCACCTGCTTGAGTTTTTGCGTTACAAGGAGATGCTCAAACAACAGGCACTGGTTTATATTGTTACCGGCAACGACAGCCAGGATGTATTTCTCGGCTACTCGCAGCTTGAACCCGATGGGTACCTGATCAAGCCCATACGCTCAGAAGACATTATCAAGCGTGTGTCGTCCGGATTATTAAGACGCGAATTCTGCCAAACCCTCGAGCAGGCGTTCAACAAAAACGGGTTGACCGATGTTAAACCACTGTTCGCCGGTGCGCCAGATACTATGGCATTAAAAAATGGCATTCTTCATATCGTCAATCTGCTGTGTAAAAACCAACAATACGACGAAGCGCAGGCAATGCTTTCCGGATTGCTGCAACTGCACAACCACCTACCGGCTAAAATCAAGCAAGTCGAAATATTATTACGCAAACAGCAACATCAGCAGGCACTTCAACAAGTCAACACCCTGATCAAAGAAAATAAATTCAATGTCCGCCTGCTATATCTCAAAACGGAAATCTGTATCGAGGCAAACCGCTGGCCTGAAGCAGAAGATACCATTCAGCAAGCGTTGAAGTTAAACAACAGCAGCATTGAACAAACATTGAATATTGCATGGCTACATATTGCCAGCGGTCATTTCGACAAAGCTATACCGCACCTGCTGCATGTTGCCCATCTGCTACCTTATTCGATGTGGGACAATTCAGGTCGTCGTGGTTTTGCTGTCTATGCCGACATGTTCAATACAGAGCTAGAGCCGCTGCAAAACTGGCGGGCTGATACCGCTTGGTATCGACTAAGCAAAGGAAACGAGAGTCAGTTATCTTCAAAAGCCACCCTCAAAACATTGCAGGCATTGCGACTAAATCGATTGGGCAATGCCGAGCTAGCTGCTGAGCTGTTAGGTCAAATCCCCGAACAGGACATTACCGATTTCGAAACCGGGTTTTTAATTTGTCTTGGTTATCGCGAACTTGGGCTCAATGAACAGCTTAATCAAATGAAGCTCAAACTTGATGAACTGAACATACATTCCACCACAACACCGTCACTCTCGCGACTTCAGTGTTTGGCTCTGAAGGAGCTGGGGAATGTTAACACCCCATCTATGACAGTGGCTGGTTAACAGGATGAAATAACGACTGTGGGCTGGATGATTTCCATATCTGGATTTCAGGAGAACTGATCTCAATGCATTGATTTACGAGAAATCATAAGACACAACTCATTTTAAATTGCTCTTAGAACATTGCTTTACAAGGATGTAGGGAATGATAACCGAACAGTTCTTTCACCGGACCAGGTGTTTTTTTATTACCTGTTGTCTGCTCTTGAGCATCTTGCCAATTCCCGGCCAGGCTGATCCACAATCATCAGTAACGATCGTTAGTGACAAGCCCCACCTTCGAGTCGGTCTTCCCGGTTTTAGTTTTCCTCCCTATATTTTCGTTACCGAGAATAAAGAAGCCTCCCCTGACACCCGCACAACGACAGAAGTTCAGGTTGACGGGTTACTAATTGAGGTCCTCGGCCAGGTCGCCAAACATGCCGATTTTACCTACGATATTACGTTTTATTCGACTTATAACGAGGTCGTCACAGCCTTTAAAGCCGGTGAATTGGATCTCCTCCCCGGAGTAACCTCAACTTTCAGCCGCCAACAATATATGGCATTCAGCGAACCGATGTTTTCAATACGGCGGGGAGTGATCACTAAGA
>NZ_JAKRFQ010000645.1 GCF_022347985.1 Photobacterium sp. OFAV2-7 | reverse complement strand
CTCTGGAGAGATCCGTTAAATCGGACGCCGAAGGAGCAAGCTTCCACCCTCTGCCTTGCAGGAGTGGTTAGTGAAACTCTCAGGCAAAAGGACAGAGGAGATAAGATCAACAGCTCAGAAAAAAACTGAAAACAGCTTTTCTGTAACACCACCTTTCTGTTGTTTTTTATCTCTTCCTTTGATGTTTAAGGGGAGAAGAATAATGAATCCGCTACACAATTTACTACAAACTATTGATAACTTCGTCTGGGGTCCGCCTCTACTTATTCTATTGGTTGGTACCGGTCTATACCTGACTATCCGCCTTGGTTTCATCCAGATTCGCCACCTGCCTCTGGCACTTAGCTATGTTTTCTCTAACAAGAAAAATCGCAATGGCAGCGGGGATGTTTCCAGCTTTGCCGCCTTGTGTACAGCGCTGTCTGCCACAATCGGTACCGGTAACATTGTCGGTGTTGCGACTGCCATCAAACTGGGCGGCCCGGGTGCGCTTTTCTGGATGTGGCTAGCAGCACTGTTTGGTATGGCGACCAAGTATGCCGAGTGTCTGCTGGCAGTCAAATACCGTGATAAGGACTCTAACGGCCAGATGATTGGTGGTCCAATGTACTACCTGGAAAAAGGCGTCGGAAGTAAATGGCTGGCCAAACTCTTTGCAATCTTTGCGCTAGGTGTAGCCTGTTTCGGTATCGGTACTTTTCCGCAGGCCAATGCAATCGTAGATGCTGCCTACCTGTCGTTTGAGATGCCACGGGAGATCACTGTCATTATCCTTACGGCTCTTGTCGCGACAGTTACCCTTGGCGGTATTAAGTCGATTTCCAGTGTTGCCAGTAAAGTCGTACCTGTTATGGCCGCGTTCTACATCGTTGCTTGTATCACAGTATTGACCTCCCAGGCTGACGCACTGCCCGCAGCCGTTAATCTGGTAATTACTTCAGCCTTTACCGGTCACGCTGCCGCAGGTGGTTTTGTCGGTGCCGGTATTATGCTTGCCATCCAATCCGGTATTGCCCGCGGTGTTTTCTCGAATGAATCTGGCCTGGGTAGTGCACCTATGGCGGCAGCGGCGGCCAAGACTGATTCATGTGTGAAGCAAGGCCTGACATCAATGACAGGTACCTTCTTCGACACCATTATCATTTGTACCATGACAGGTTTGACCCTGGTTGTGACCGGTGCATGGCAAAGCGATTACGCCGGTGCTGAGATGACAACTTTTGCATTTGCCAGCGGTCTGGATTCAGCCTACTGGGGACCGTTGATGGTATCCGTCGGCCTGATGTTCTTCGCCTTTACCACAATTCTTGGCTGGAACTACTATGGTGAGCGCTGTGTGACTTACCTTTTTGGTGTAAAAGCAATTCTGCCATATAAACTGTTCTTCCTTGTGCTTGTCGCAGGCGGTGCCTTCATCAAACTGGATATGATCTGGCTAATCGCAGACATCGTGAATGGCCTGATGGCAGTTCCGAATCTGATTGGCTTGATCCTGCTAAGAGAAGTGATTGTTAGCGAGACGAAACAGTTCTTCGAACAACTTAAGCTCTCTCAGGCCCGAAATGTCCAGACAGCTTAATATCGCTTAAAGTGAAGTCCCTAAAAAAGGCGGTATCAATAGATATCGCCTTTCTTTATTGCTAATCGCTTGTCTAGTCGAGATATCGCGTTAACTGCTGATACAAATCAAAACTACTGTCTTCCAGCCAACAATCGGTGATCATCCCCTCCTCCCGTTTGAAAAACACCATACCTGTCATCTCGACATGCTGCTTTCTTGCCGGAATTCTGGCCCAGCCACCGTTATAGGTCGCACTGGCATGGTACAGAGCTACAGTCTTTTTTCCGTCGTTCACCACATCCTTGATAGTAAAATTGACGTTCTTAAACCGCTGGCACCAGATGGATATAAAGTTCAGGTAATCGACATGGCTAAGGGTTAACACCCTGCCACCGGGCAAATGAAAGTGAAAAGGATCAGTAGCATATTCTGCAAGCAAAGCGCCGTCCGCCCGACTCCAAACTTCAGTAAACCAGCGAACAACCCATTCATTATCATTCATCATGCGCGATATCACTCCAACTGCTTTTCTTGCGCTTCCATAAGCAAGACTAGACAAAAAAATGACACTTTGCTCATGTCATGACAACTTCGGCCTTATGAGCTGCAGGCAATAATGCCGTAGTCACGCCCCTAAACTAAAGCAGCCGAGCCTGATTGTCTCTGGCCCATTGCAGGGCTTTGGCGTCACGGGTCTTCTCCGCCAGTTGCTTTGCCCGACTCTGCCAATTATAAGCCCCGTCTGGCTGTAGCTCATGCAAGTCCAACGCTATTTCAATCGCGAGGCGATCGTAGCGGCTTTCTCTTGCTATCTTCCATGATGAGGTTAAGTGAGCGACCGCTTCTTGCTGCCTGCCCTGCTCAATCAGCAAACGAGCTTTTTCTCGCAAATAGTTCGCCTCAGCCCTAGGCTCTGAATCGGAAAGATACAAATAGGACTGTCCGAGATAAAATTCGGCTTCCTCATGCTTGCCACGCATGACGTATGTTCTCGCAATCTGACTAAGCAGCTCGCTCATATAGGTTTTATCCTGGCTATTAGCAGCCAGATTAAGTAGCGCTCTGAACGTATTCTCTGTCCTCCCCGGGTTGGCATAATCCCACAAAGCCATAAAATCCGGAAAATTCAGTCCTGCATAACTATGGCAGTAAGGTACGTTTTCCTGTGCTGCTGACACCTGACCACACAGGGGCAATAGCCCCAGAGCAATCACGGGCAGCATCCGAGTTCTGCTTGCACACATGATAATTCCTAAATAATGCCAAATAGATATGACAGGCCAAGCCTCTCGTGAACTAGTCAGACGAAAAGCTGTACTTTGAATCCAACATATATAAATCCGGCTCTGTCGCCCATTTTATCTGTCAAATATTGAAGGACCATCACGCCATTGGTGTGCCAGCAACTGGCATGCAAGAGGATCCCCCCAGCCTATTAGCCAAAGGGATCAATCAAAGAAAGGAGTTGTGTAATACTGTTCGAATTACTGTAGGGCCAACTGTGAAAACGCGGCCTGGTAGTGAACAAGGTTAGGAATGTGGTGGTGATGCTGACCTTTATCACCTATCTCAACGAAGTC
>NZ_JAKRFQ010000644.1 GCF_022347985.1 Photobacterium sp. OFAV2-7 | reverse complement strand
CGCAGCTTCCGGTATCACATGGTTCGCCGCCGCTTTAATTCCTGTCAGCCCAAGCGAATAGGCTTGTTTGGCGGCAAAATTGCCGACCGTATTGGTAACTGCAGAGTCAACGGCACCATTAACGATAGGCTTAATGCCTACCTTACCGACAGGACCAAGATTAAACGCCCCCAGCGGCATAAAGATAAAATCGACCGCTGTCGAGAACATCGCTTTGCGCGCCTGCTTTTCATGGCCTTCATAGAGAACATCAGTCAGGTTGTGGGCGAAGGTATTGCGGGTTTCTGGCTTTTCGGCCAGCTTCCCGATCCGTCCGGCAAACAATTCTTTGTCACACTCTTTGGAGGCAGTTACACACTTATCGACAATACCGACAAAATTACCAATCACCGGCACATACTTGGCTGCCTTCTTGACCGGTCCGCTGATATCTCCTTTTTTGGTGTCGTTCCAGACATCTGTCGCGGGTTTGCCGACATGCTCCTTGGCAAACTGCTTCACCTTGCCGTCGAAACAGCCCGGTTTGTAATCCTCCAGCAGCGCAATCATCCGCGGATCCCGGCCCGCGGTCTTAAAGCATTCCGCCAGACATTTATACGCGTCCGGATCTATCTTCAACTGCTGCAACACCTGTTTCACTTCCTGCACATTACGGCGAGTAATCGGATCGCCTTTACGCAGGTTGTATTCCAGCGGGCTGAACGCATCCAGACCATCTTTAGAGTGCTCACGTTGCAGTGCCGCCTTAAACTCGCGGCCAGTGGTGATATTCTCTTGCTTTAGCGCTTCAGCTTTACTGCTTGATACCAGGCTGGTGATGCTGTCGATTTTTGAATCGGCCTTAACCACAGTGCCGTCTTTGGCCAGCAAACGAGTATCTGAGTTCTTGGCATACTTCATAAAGTCTTGCAGCGGGACATTTGACGAGGTATTTCCAACTTGTGCAGGGCTCATCGTCGTCTCCTACACCATCATGGTTGTGACATCAGGTTGCGGGGTTTGGCTTTCTACCGATTTAAACCCATCGGCCATCACCTTCCGCCAGTGCTCGACCACTTCGACAGCGGCTTCGATCATTGCTGCAAACCCTTCGTACTGAACAACTTCCATTGAATCCTGGCGGCTGGCTATCAGCATGTCGGTTTCTGGCGACAGTGAGATCGTAAAGCCTTTGGTGCCCAGCCAGAAATAGTTGGCCGCAAGGATTTGCTTAAGCTGACTCACCGTGATGTCCTCAGGCAAAATGCCAACCTGAGTAAACAGAACCAAATAGCCTTTGTGCTCCTGCAAATGCAGACGAACGCTATCTTGGTTGATTGCCAGGGTAACGATGCCCTCCTCGTTCGGCTCAATCAGGTCGATACCGTAGTCCTGACAAAAATCTGCCATCAACTGTTTTAATTCCATCTAACACCTCCAGTAAAAATAAGGCGCTAGAGTAATTAATCAGTCTCATCAAATAAGGATAAAAACAGGAAATATCACTGAATTCTTGATGTGTTCTCGACAAGTAGTAATACCAAGCAAACTTAAGATGCTGGTTTATTTCACAACTTAATTATTGCTTGGTTATTTGAGAATTTTTTGAGGCTCAGTGCTTATATCCAAGCTACGTCAAGATGCAGGATTCAGAGTAAGACCAGCGATTTAAAGAAGCCTGGGGATATAAAAAAACCTCAGCACAAAGGCTGAGGCTTTTCATTGAGTGACTTGGTTTACTTAGAAGGTAAACTTCTTGAGTACCGTTTCAATGATGTTGTCGGCAATATACTTATGGGTTGCCGTTGTCGGGTGAGTCACTCCCCAGAATACATAGGAATCAGATCCATAATACGCACACTCGTTTGTCAGGCTATGGCTGTACAGGTAATCCAGCGCCGAGCTACGGTTGATATCCAAACAAGGCTCAGAGGCATTCTGGAAGCCGTGCTCCTGTGGGTTGCTCGTCATTTGCTCAAACAGAGAATAGGCATCGTACAATTGCACGTTAATGCCTTTGTCCTGATAGTACTGAGCTTGTTCCGCAATATATTGGTTAAATTCGACGATCTTCTGGCGGACCTTCACCGCTTCTTCCTGGGTAGAATACTTAAACTGAGGCGCTTTGGTTGCATCAGGTAGAGTAAATAGCAGGATGTTTTTCGCTCCGGCATCAGTGAGGCGGATCAGCGCCGCGCTAAAGTCAGATTTAACCTCCGGCACTTCACGGTCATAGTTCATGAAGTCGTTCAGGCCGAATTCCAGGGTGAACAGAGTATTTTCCGGGCGATAATTTTTGGCCATCTTCATATAAGTCAGATAAGACGTAACCTGATCATAAACTCCCGTCAGGGCAACATACTGGTTAGTACCAGCCGCACCACCTACAGCCCAGTTATAAAGCGGAATATCCTTGTTTTGTGCTATGTATTCCGTCCAGACAAACCCGTTCGTGAAGTGGCCAAGGAACCAAGAGTTGCTGTTAGGGAAAATCCACTGAGAGCCGTTAAACATATTGCCCGTGTCTGACAGGCTGTCACCAAACACAACCATTTTATTGATCGCAGTTGGTTGGAACACATTATCGTTAGTCCAGATTGAGTGGTTATATGAGAAACGGTTATCGGACGCGAAATACGTAATATCTGCCGTATCGTGAGTGACACCTAACGTCTTATCACAACGCTGTTTGATGTTGTCCTGAGACTCGTCGGTATAGAACATGTTCTTGAACGAGACGGAAGAGTACCAATAACCGGAAACTGTGTAGTAGCTGCCATCGTCATTGAGTGCCCATTCCCAATCCGTCGCCGGATCATCGTGGCTAGCCGCCGGGCGGTACCAACACCGAACATAGGTGTAGGTTTCCGAAGCCTGAACACTGCTGACTTGTGCAGCTGTAATTGCCTCAGGGGTTATCGCTGCATCAGCTGACGCTTGTGATGCAAATGGCAATAGCATAGAGAGTAGCAAGGTATGTTTTTTCATTATTATCTACTTATGGTTAGTTATTGTGATGAAGTCCCCCCGCCCGAAAAGGTCGAAGAGAAAAAATGCAGATAAATCAACGTCTGTTGTGCTTTTACTCTAAATTAGAGCACTGCAACAGGTATCATTCACGATGTTTATTCTGATTTCTGAATCATACTCACAACAAATACCCAC
>NZ_JAKRFQ010000643.1 GCF_022347985.1 Photobacterium sp. OFAV2-7 | reverse complement strand
TATTTTTTTGTTCTTTGTTTTTATATGTGTCAATAGTGCGCATTGTTAGAGCAATTGCTCATATATATTTGATAAAGGCTCCGGTTAAAGCGTTTTAGTGCCATTAATTTACCTTAAGTTGTTGTTTTTATAATGATTGTGATAGTTTTCCTCGCTTTTGTCTTTATGTGTGCTGTTGCGCACCTTCATCAATTTGCAGATTAAGAATAACTATGCATAAACCTAAAAAAAGTTGGCTAGGTAGCGCAATTCTAAGCTTATTGCTTATCGGCTGTGGGGAAGGAAATGACACCGCAGGTAAGGGATCTGTTGTGGACAACTCATTGGTGGTTAACAGTAAGTTTGCAGCCACTTATTTACAGACCATAGAAAAGGAACCATCGCAGCCAGCCCCAGTTGGTTACCAAGCGTCGGTCAAGCTGAAGAGTCAGGCTCAGGCTCTAAGCTACGATGGGAAGCTGGAGGTGACTAATATCCTGACCAAGGATAAACAAGTTTTCGACTGGCCTATGACCCAGAAACTGGATAGCGAGGGTAACGTCGAAACGGTTTCACATCGTGCACTGACGCTTAAGCCTGGCAGTTATGATTTTGTCTTGCTCCTGACTTCGAAAGATGGCAAGCAGAGTCAATATATGGCTCAGGCGCTGGGTGAAGACGTGATTGACGGTAAAGCTCCCGAGATTGATTTTGTCCTACTGCCTAATCTGGGTGAGACCATCAGTGATTTTGAGCAGGTTCAATATGTCTTTACATTAAAGTTTTCGTGGCCAGCCGAAGATCTCGCTGCGTTGAGTCATCCGCAGTTTGGCCTGTCTATTAACGGTGAGGATGAGACGGTTTATACCATCAATAAAGAAACCGGTATCGCGGAGCTGATCATGAATGTTGAGCCGGGTGAGTATCAGCTGGCAATGCGCTTATATGATGGCGACCTGATGGTGGGCAAAAATGGCGAGCAGGATGACTCGGTGAATTTTGTTGAGGGAGAAGATGCCAAGATGGACGTGATTCCACTCCAGGCTGATGTAAACCTTAACCTTAGCCCGATGAAAGATCAGGGGCATTTTTCCTTTACGGTACCAGCCGAAGTGGTGAATGAAGTTGGCTCAGCCCACGAACTTGCACTGATTGTTCGACTCGGAGGGGACAATGTACCAGTTCAGGAGAAAGTGCTGACTATTCGTGATGAAAATGGCATTTACAAAGCAAGCGATCTGTTTGAAACGGGAGGTCAGGATCGGTTAACCGCTTATTTGGCATTCCATAAGGTGAGTGAGGCATCAGAACAATTTCGTTCAGTGCCGTTTGCCAGCTGTAATACTTCAATCAATGTTGCGCTTAACCAGGCTCTGGGCTGCAAGCTTGAACTAAAACGCGAAAGCATCATGACAGGACGTGTACTGGGCACACTGATGCTGAATGTATTGGATCAGAACCAGCAGCCGGCTTTGGGCGTCAAGGTATACGTGGGTGATAAACTCATTGGCCTGACGGGAGAGCAATACAGTACAGGTTCGATCAAGGCATATTTGGTTGCCGGTGACTATACAGTTAAAGCTGCGGAAGGCGTACTCGAAGCGGCTGATACGATAACAATGAGTCCGTTAGCGGTTGAAAACAAGGTGCTGACCCTGCAGAAAGGTCCGAATGTTGGTGATGGAAAGTTTGTTTTGAAGCAGACTCTGACCGTCGGCCAGGGTGGTGATAATTATATTGATGCCAGTACATTGGTTGATTTCAATGGTGATGGTGCACTGGATGTCATTCTGGCTCCTCCCCGCAATGAAGAGCAAATTTTCCTAAATGATGGACAGGGGAACTTTGCCTTGTCTTCATTCACCTCTGGTGATAATTCCACTATCCATAAAATTGCTGTTGATGATCTTAACGGCGATGGCAATGCGGATATCGTTCGTGCAACGGACACAGGGGTAAGCGTTTTCCTCAATGACGGAAAAGGAAATCTGACGGCGTCGAACCAGAAGCTAACGAACAAAAGCAGTGATTCTGTGGCTCTTGGTGATATTGACGGCGATGGCGATTTAGATATTGCTCTGATTGAAGAGTGGAGAGCTCCTCGGGTCTTTATCAATAACGGTTAGGGTTCTTTTGTCGATGAAAACGGTTTTTTGAGTGACCTCTCGGGGCAAAACAGCGCCAATGTTGTTCTTGCAGATGTTAATGGCAATAACAGCCTGGATATTATCTGGGCCGGTGGCGATCATAAGAATATGATTTTCTTCAATGACGGCAAATGACGTTTTACCGATTCAGGTCAGAGACTTGGAACAAGCCAAAGTACAAGCACTAGCAAGCATTACGACGTAGCGGCGAATGACATGAATGGCGATGGCTATGTCGATTTGATTATAACCAATGCTGACTACCATGGCGTGGAGGAAGTCAATCAACTGTTTATCAATGATGGCAAAGGGTTGTTTGAGCTTTCCGATACTGATTTGGGGACCAACGGTAGAACACCGGCCATTGCCGATATTGATAGCGATGGCGATTTAGATATTGTTATCGGTGGTAAGCCTAGCATTTATGTTAATGAAGGGAATCGATACTTTTCCTTATCAGGAGTCAATCAGTTGCCTTACGGAGCTGAGCAGCCTTTGCTTGGAGATGTTGATGGTGACGGAGATGTGGACTTGATGCTCAGAACAGGCCATAGCAGCCGGGTTATGACTAATCAGCCGTTGTAATAGGGCCTTCAGCGTAATCACTATGTCTAATGGCAGCTTCGGCTGCCATTGTTGTATCAACGACTTGTCATATAGCGGACACACCCATTTACAACTCTTTGAGCTAACTCATGGCCTGATACTTGTCATTGAGCAGGTACTTATGAGAGGGTTAGCGGCATGTTTTGCTGATGAGAGATTACCATGACATTTTTCTTTGAGCGGACGGAATCAGCCGACAAGGTGACCATTGTTCTGAAGCCGCATTCGCTTTATACCATGTTGCTGATGCTGGCAGCATGGCTGCTGAATGATTTGGTTCTGCAGTCTGCCCCTATTACTCAAATAATCATGCCTGTGTTTATTGTGTTTATGGTTATTCGCTTTTTCTCGCTTATCCGTGTGCAGAAAGAAGTACTCGTGGCCATGAAGCAAGGCCGAGTCAGCACCAGTGGCAGCAAG
>NZ_JAKRFQ010000642.1 GCF_022347985.1 Photobacterium sp. OFAV2-7 | reverse complement strand
TTGAGACTTCTCATTATTGGCAGCTCTGGCGGTATAGGTTCAGCTTTGGTAAACCTGTTCCTTGCATCCAACACTGAAGCCATTATTTATGCAACTTACCGAACTAACAAACCTGAAATTGATAATGATCGTATTCATTGGTTCAAAATAGACGCATCGTCTGAGCCTGATATTCGGTCACTCGCAGACAGCATTCCGAGACTGGATATACTAATCAATGCAGCTGGATTCCTGCACCTACCGAACACGAAGCCAGAAAAATCTATCAATAAATTTACTCGTGACTTTTTCGACCAGAACATTCATTCAAACGTTCTACCTACTATTTACTTAGCAAAATACTTTTCTACTAAGCTAAAGTCGAAGCATAGAACATACTTCATTTCGCTTTCTGCTCGAATCGGGAGTATAGAAGACAACAAAATCGGTGGATGGATCAGTTATCGATGCTCAAAAGCAGCACTGAACATGGCAATTAAGACCATCAGTATTGAGTGGAGGCATAAATTACCTAACTGTTGTGTACTCGCCTTTCATCCAGGTACCACCGATACTAGTCTATCGAAACCATTTCAAAAAAATGTTCAACCAGATAAGCTGTTTACAGCAGATTATGTAGCTCAATGCCTGCTGGGGATACTAGACACTGCAGCCCCAGCCGACTCAGGAAAGTTCTTTAGTTATGATGGCTCAGAGATACCTTGGTAGCATACAAAACCTCAATACAAAACTAGATAATTACACTACGCCCGGTAGGGAGATGCTCAAGACGATCACCCAGTACACTTTTAAGTAACCCATATGCTTTCTTGCCTGTACAATGGCCCGTGTATAGCTTGTCTATTGGGTAACTTTCCAACTCCCGTCCTATCGCTTTAATCTCATCTTTGGTTCCTCCAATACTATTAAACATAGGCAGACCTACTAGGTGAAAACCACCCACAACCGCCTTAATCCTGGTATTTGGGAAAAGCTCAACTGCAGTATCAACCATATTGAGAACGCCGCTATGAGCACAACCAGTAAAAACCACCAATCCATCATTTTCTTTTATGATCATAAGTAGTTCATGCTCGAATCTATCTGGCTTACAGCCATTCTCTGAGTGAGTAAATAAGTACTTGTTTCCTTTGGGTTGCGCATACTTATTGCTTATTTTTGTCACAACATAAATGTTGGGCAAAATCTCTTTTGTATGGTTAACGAAAATAGCACGTCCCTGCGCTTTTGCTAGCAAGTTCTTATCAATACCAATATCGAGCTTCAAGCCAAAAGCCTTAAAGCTATAATCAATCTCGCCGCACTCCCGTAAATATACCTGAGCTTTAGAGTTACCATCGAGAAAGTGAGTAACACCGTTACAATGGTCATGATGGCGATGAGAGATAACCGCCGCATCTATATCTTGGATTTCAATACCCAACAAAGTGGCATTATCACAAAACGCTTTACTACCCCCTGCATCAAATAATATTTTATGGTCTATGGTCTCAACGTGAAGAGACAACCCTCTTTCAACTACAAGATCGGGCCTGCTTTCTAACCGTGAGTTATCAACTAAAGCTGTAAGTTTCATAATTACCTATTGAGATAGATGGTACAGCAACTCGTATAACGAGTTATTATAACGGTCCCGTGAAATAGACTGAAGTCAGATCACTTGGGTTCATACTTGGCCGCACTATCTCAGTGTGCTCCAGCACCAACCGTGAGATACAGCACCCACGAGCCTTCATGGGGCATGACAGCCTGATGAGGAGCTAACCGAGGCTGCATTACCCGGCTAACAGGTAGAGCAAACGGCAAAGCATTCACAACGATGTCACGATGAATAGTGCGATGCTTTATTGCCATTGCCTGAGGAAGCAAAGAACGGATCAACCTGCATTTCTCCGAACTATAATGACAGCCCTACGATGAACGAATGGCCTGAAATTTCCCGCTCTTGGGGGACGTGGTTACAACCAGATCATAAAGCAGGCTTTTCCCATGCCTAACACTTGCAATAAAGTGCCCCACGATGAATTCACCAAGCGCACTCCAAATCAAAACCGCCGAGTGTAACGGATCACCTTGATTGCTTTGTTATGTTTTTCTACGGTAAATCTCGGAGCTTTCTAGCAGAGATTGCCAGCATAAATACCCTTTTCGGTAATGTCTTTAGTTACCACACTACCTGCTCCTATAACGGCATCTTCACAGATTTTCACCGCAAGCACTGTCGCGTTAGAACCGATCGTTACTCCATCAGCAATAACTGTCCGCCTCCAACTATCTGGATTTGGGTTTGGTTTTCCATCTTTAAACAGATCGTTCGCAAACATAACACCGTGACCAACAAAGCAACCTTTACCAATGGTCACGTATTCACAGATAAAAGTGTGAGATTGGATCTTTGTTCTAGCACCAATTAAAGAGTTTTTCTGAATTTCTACAAAAGGACCTACAAACACATCATCTTCAAGCTCACAACCATATACATTGGCGGGCTCAATGATAGTAACATTTTCACCGCAGGTGACATCGATAACCTGCACTTTCAAAATCCTTGGACTTGCCATTATTTCTCCAAAAACATAACGACCTGCCATAAAACGCCACAAGCCATTGTTAATTTAGCAGCATTAATTCAATCCCATACAAAAACACCCGACACTTAAAATGCCGAGTGTTTGTGGTCGTTTTGATGGCTTTGTTATGCCGATGGGTCTGAGAATGTTGAGCTGATCACAAAGACTTTTACACCACTATAAGAGCACTCCTCCGAAGAAGCCTCATTAGAAGTTATAACCTCAACATCTTCGCCTGACTTAAGTTTAAAAATCACATGATGAACTTGACGATAAATATCATTTGCTATTTTTTCAGACGCTATTAGCCTAACTATAATCTTATCGTGCTCTACTTCATCATCTGTGAAAAATTTATTTTCAGCCAAGTATATATAAGCCATTCTTGGTGCCCAAGAATTTGGATTGTCACATTTTGGACTATTCGATAATGACAGAGATGAGAATAACACTGCAAATAAAAGTAAAAATCTCATGCTATTCCATTGCCTCAATAACAACAAGTTTACGGTCACTACTAGCCCAAATTTTCTCGCGGATTTTCCTAGGTAAAATAATACAGCCACTTGATGCTGTTCCTGGGT
>NZ_JAKRFQ010000641.1 GCF_022347985.1 Photobacterium sp. OFAV2-7 | reverse complement strand
GATTTATTAACACCTACGTACAAATACCATTTTTTACCGTCAACCAGCGGGATATCTGAAAAATACGCACGTTTGTCGACTCCGGCCCACTGATAGTCAGCCGCACCTGATCCCATCGCAGCCATTTTCTGCTCAAGGTCTGGGATATCAAAATAAATACCGAGTTCATCACTTGGATCCGTCGAGGCCAGTTGAGTAAATTCTTCGCTGAGAATCAGAATAACAGCACCAGGAAAATGCACGCGGCGGATCGTTTCATTAAGACTGCTTAGGGAAACATCACCGACAACCACCCCCTCGCGGCTGATTGGCGTAGCAATACTGACCATTAAGTCACCTGTGGTCGCATCATTGTAAAAGTCAGTCAGAATGGTGCCGTTCTTCGCCAGTGCCTGCTTATACCAGTCTCGTGTACGGGGGTCATAATCGCGCACATCAAACACACCATTATCACCGCCTGAATCACCAAATGCCCTACCATCGCTGTAACCGGCAGTAAAACTGGCGAAGCTAGCCGCTTTGGTGATCATCTTGGCCACTTCGACATATTCACTGTCTGAATGCTCTTGCTGATAGAAAGCTCTGCTTGACTCCAGCGCATCCACGCCTTTTTGCATAGAGACTTCTATCTCTCGTTTGGCGCCCTCAACGATGAGCCGAGACTTCTCTTCAATTGTCGCTATTTTATCTTGTTTGAAATTGTTGTAAGACAGCCAATTGGTGATCGACAGAGCAACCGCAACCAATACAGCAACTGTCATGATGATGCGTTGCTTGAAACCAATACGTTGTAATGAAAGGTGCATGATCTACGTCTTATATGCTTAAAGTTGAATACGAAATATCTGTTCACTTTAGAGTCTAAACACGCAGAATAGGAAAGTGGAGAGTTAATAAATTGACATTTCTATCTGTTTTTTGACGCTGTGAAAAACTAATCTAGTTCGTTTCTTGGCACAATATCAAGCAATTTAGAGTTTATTTCCAGGATATTCCTTTTTTACCTCACGCTTTTGCAACAAGTTCAACACCAGGCTTATGCAATCGTTTATTCAAGCAATGAAAAACTATGTATCCGAATTGCATATCAGCTCAGACGCTTTAATTTCCGCCAAGATTGAAATCTGTGATAGTTATCACTCGAAGTATGTGTAATAGGTATAGATGGCTTAATAGAGACTAAACAAAAAGGGTTAGCGCTAAGCTAACCCTTTACACATTTCAGTAGATGATTCTGTTAAGCTGTCGGTTTAACCGGCTCGCCATCAACATCTTCTGGCTGAGCTGCTGGCTTACCTGATGACTTCAAGCGTTTTTCCCAGTAGTCAGCATTTTTGATACCAAGCTTCACAGGGTCGAAAGTAAACTCTGTTACACCCGCTTTCTGTTGCGCTTCGTAATCATTCAGCGCTTTCAGAGCAGGCTTCGACAAGAAGAAGATAATCAGAATACCAACAATGTTCAACCATGCCATCAGGCCTACACCAACATCACCCATTGCCCAGGCAAGGTTCGCCGCTTTTACTGTGCCGTAGAATACAGCGACAGTCAGGACAATTTTCAGAACAAACATCATGCCAGGCAGCTTCAGTGAGCGGCGGATATAGGCGATGTTAGTTTCCGCGATGTAGTAGTAAGCAAGAATCGTTGTGAAGGCAAAGAAGAACAGAGCAAATGCGATGAACGGTTTACCGATACCTGGCATTGCACTTTCGATAGCCATCTGAGTGAACACAGGACCGTTGGCACCAATATCAGCAGCCAGGTTCTGTACCAGGAATGTACCTTCTGCACCACCGTGAACGTTGTAAGCACCAGTGATAATAATCATGAATGCTGTAGCAGAACATACTAGCAGTGTATCGATGTAGATAGAGAACGACTGAACCAAACCCTGCTGTGCCGGGTGATCAACGTCTGCCGCTGCCGCAGCGTGAGGACCTGTACCCTGACCGGCTTCGTTCGAGTAAACACCACGCTTAACACCCCAGCCGATTGCAGCACCAACACCAGCCATAGGTGTAAATGCGTCACCGACAATCATGCCGAACACGGTTGGAACAAGATCGATGTTCAGAAGAATGATGATGAAGGCAATGATGATGTATGCCAATGCCATAAACGGAACAACAATCTGGGTAAAGCTGGCAATACGCTTAACACCACCGAAGATGATGAACGCCAGAATAATCGAGATAACAGTACCTGTTACGATTTTCGCCAGGCTGATAGTACCGATTGTTGTTTCAATCATGCCACCTGTACCGAATGCAGCTTCAACCGCATTACCGATACTGTTTGACTGAACACCCGGTAGAAGCACACCACAAGCGAAAATAGTCGCAATAGCAAAGATCCATGCATACCACTTTTGACCCATTGCTTTTTCGATGTAGTAAGCCGGACCGCCACGGAACTGACCGTCTTCGTCTTCTTCTTTATAAATCTGCGCCAGAGCAGATTCACTGTATGCAGTCGCTGCGCCCAGGAAGGCAACAACCCACATCCAGAATACAGCACCTGGACCACCAAAACCGATTGCTGCAGCAACACCTGCAATGTTACCGGTACCAACACGTCCAGACAAAGAAACGGCTAGTGCTTGAAAAGAGGAAATACCTTGCTCTGAACTCTTACCGGATAACAGTAGGCGCCACATTTCTCTGAAGTGACGAATTTGAACAAAACGAGTAGCGATGGAATAAAACAAACCAGCACCCAGGCACAAATAAATCAGTACGGGGCTCCATATTATTCCGTTTAGAAAATCTACTAACGACTGCATTAAAATCTCCCTGTCTTATAGATTATGGTTAATGCGTGGGCAGTATAATAAGCAGATTGTAAGCTAAATGTTAAGATTTTTATTTCATCAGTCAATTAAGCGTGAGCAACAGCACAGAACAACAACATTAAATTAACAACCAGTGAATTTATCCCTATGCCATAAAATGCATGGTTATTTATACTGCAAGAAATGACTTCATCCCCTTGTTTGCCAACCAATAAGAAGGCAAACAAACCAATATTTATGTTATTGATCACAGATTTAGCAGGATGATAAAGCAGATAAATTCACTATCCTTATCAAAGCTGCACATTTATTAACCAGCAAATGGCAGCACGTTTACTATGTGTTTTATATTGAATAAGTTTT
>NZ_JAKRFQ010000066.1 GCF_022347985.1 Photobacterium sp. OFAV2-7 | reverse complement strand
TTTCTCTGAAATATTACCCCGGTAAATAGTTTATACCCCCAAGACTTGGTAAGGTCCGGCGCTTTGGCTTAATGAATTGTTTTTTCTTCTTTTTCGTGGTTTGTTGGGTTTCTGTGTCGTTTTATTGGCTACACTAGTATCTTGTGGCCAAAGGCTTTTTGTTGTGAATGTAGCAGCGGCTGATGTTCTTGCGCTTAACACCAGAAGAATAAATGAAAGCAGACAATAATAATTTAGAGAGGTTGTATGAGGCGCGCGCTATTAGCGACCGTTATCTCTGGCTTGCTAGTGTCAGGGTGTGGTGAGAAAGAGGTAGAGGTACCTGAACCGGAATCGAGGCCGGTGAAACTTCAGGCGGTATCTGTCGGTAATAATGAAACCTTCCGAACTTTTCCGGCCACGGTTGAGGCTGGTGACAAGGCGGTGCTGGCATTCAGGGTGTCAGGGCAGGTTATTTCATTGGATGTTAACCCGGGTGAAGACGTTAAGCGGGGACAAAAACTGGCCAGCTTGAACCCAGATGAACTGACGTTGTTGGTTGAGCAGGCGCAGGCGAATTATGAACTGGCCTATGTGCAGTTCAAGCGAGATCAGGAACTCAGAAAAACTAATGTCGTGTCAGAGCTGGATTTCGATACCTCCAAGGCGGAGTTAAAACAGGCCAAGGCTGCTTTGAGCAAGCAAAAATCTAACTTGGGCTATGCCACCCTGGTTGCTCCCTATGACGGGACACTATCACTGTCACTGATTGAGAACTATGAATATATCATGGCCAAAGATCCGGTGATGCATATCCAGAGCGCCGGTCTGATCAATGTCACCTTCCAGTTGCCTGAACACCTTTTAGCCCGCTATCAGGGTCAGTCAGATACTCAGCCAAGTGTCATTTTCGATACGATTCCAGGCGAAGTCTACCCGGCAGAGTTTAAAGAAATAGATACCGAGGCCGATCCCACAACGTCGAGCTATAAAGTGACGCTGTTTATGGAACGCCCGGAAGGCAAGAACATTCTTCCAGGAATGGCGGGGCTGGTGAAAATTGCGATCCCGAAAGGTAATTCGGGGGCAATCCCTAAGCGGGCAGTTATTCGAGAGGGAAGTGCAACCTATGTCTGGCATGTCGATGAAGCCGGCATTGCCCATAAGACCGAAGTTGAGCTGGATGATAAGGGACGTGTGGTTGCCGGGCTAAATGATGGCGATCAGATTGCGATTTCTGGCGTAGGTGAACTTCAGGAAGGCCAGAAAGTGCGTGCCTGGGTTAAGGAGCGAGGACTGTAAGATGAAAAAGCTATCCTTAATCACACTGGCGCTAGGGGCGGTTTTCACACTGCAAGGCTGTGAAAAGCCTGTGGTAGAAGAGCGACAAGTTGTACAACCCGTCAGCGTGGATGTCGTTGCCTTGGCTGAGGCCGCACCGCAACTGACCTTTCCTGCCGTGGCAGCAGCGGCGGATAAATCCAGCCTGTCATTTCGAATTCAGGGCGAGGTAACCCGTATTGCAGTTCGTCCGGGGGATTTTGTCAAAAAAGGCCAATTGCTTGCCGAGCTGGATCCAACGGATTATCAGCTGGAAGTTGATGATGCACAAGCGAAATACAATGTTGCCGACAGTCAGTACCGACGCTCGGCCAAGCTGGTTGATAAAGGCTTCCTGGCCCAGTCGCAGTTTGATGAGTTGAGAGCGCAGCGTAAGATTGCTCTTGCAAGACTCAATATTGCCAAGCTGAATCTCACGTTCACCAAGCTGGCCGCGCCTTTTGACGGGGTGATTTCACGGGTGCCTATTGAGCAGTTTGAGAATATCCAGGTAGGCCAGCAGGTAATGAATATTCATAGTGCCAAAAGTGTCGATATTTTGATCCAGGCTCCAGATCTCATTTATTCCCAAAGTTCTGCCGTTGATATTCAAGAATCCAAACCTGGTGCGCGGGTGGTGCTTGATGATGGCGCAGAGTACCGGGCCTCCCTGAAAGAATTTACCACAGAGCCGGATCCGGAATCAGGTTCGTTCCTGGTTACCTTGACTATGCCTATGCCCGAAGACCGCTTCATTCTTGACGGAATGGCTGTTGAAGTTCGGGCCGATGCGCAAAAACTGAAAATCTACAGAAAGGGTGAGCCTGTGATCCCGTTGGAGGCCATTTTCAATGAAGATGGCGATGGTCTGTCACCAAAAGAAAAGTTTGTCTGGGTGGTCAATAACGGCAATACAGTGGCCAAGCGCCGCGTGGTAACCGATAAAGTTGTCCCTGAAGGTGTTCGTTTGCTGGCGGGACTTGAGGAAGGGGAAACTATCGTGGTAGCGGGCGGAAACCGTTTGCGAGAAGGTCAGCAGGTGGACGTGATTGCCAAGGAGGCTGAACAATAATGAAACAAGATATCGCAGCCTATTTTATTAAAAACAAAGTGATTAGCTGGATGCTGTCGCTGATCTTCCTGATTGGCGGGACCATGGCCTTCTTTGGCCTGGGACGCTTGGAAGATCCGGCATTTACCATCAAGGACGCTATGGTGGTGACGGCCTATCCGGGGGCGACCCCGCTTCAGGTCGAAGAAGAGGTGACCTATCCGATTGAAAAGGAAATCCAGCAACTGGCCTATGTGGATGAAGTCAATTCCATCTCCAGTCGTGGATTGTCACAGATCACGGTAACAATGAAGAACAATTACGGCCCTGATGACTTGCCGCAGATCTGGGATGAGTTGCGCCGCAAGGTGAATGATCTTGAACCGAATCTTCCTCCGGGGGTTGCAGAGCCGTCAGTCATTGATGACTTCGGTGATGTGTTCGGCATTTTGCTGGCAATCACGGGTGACGGGTATTCGTACAAAGAACTCAATGACTATGTCGACTATCTTCGTCGTGAGGTTGAGTTGGTAGACGGGGTCGCTAAGGTCTCTGTTACGGGCACCCAGCAAGAGCAGGTGTTTATCGAAATCTCTCTGCAGCGGCTGAGCAGCCTGGGTATTTCGCCACAGACGATTTACAACACCCTGGCGACGCAGAACTTAGTCTCAAGCGCAGGTGCGGTCAAAATCGGGACCGAGTATATTCGTGTCCACCCGACCGGTGAGTTCACTGATGTGGATGCGCTGGGTGATTTGATTATTACCGAAAGCGGTGCCGAAGGGCTGATTTACCTGCGTGATGTGGCGGAAATCAAGCGCGGGTTCAAAGAGGTGCCTGATAACCTGTTGAGCTACAACGGTAAGGTAGCGCTGAGCGTCGGCATATCGTTTGTCGAGGGTGTCAACGTAGTCGAAATCGGCAAAGGAGTCTATCGCCGTCTGGACGAGCTGAAAGAGCAGCAGCCTGTCGGGATTGATATTGGCGTGATCTACAGCCAGCCTGATGAGGTTGATAAGTCCGTCAAGGGATTCATTGTCAGCCTTGGTCAGGCCGTAGCGATTGTTATTGTTGTTCTGCTGTTCTTTATGGGACTTCGCTCGGGCATCCTGATCGGTTTGATCTTGTTGTTAACCGTGCTGGGAACCTTCGTCTTTATGAGCTGGATGGCGATCGACTTGCAGCGAATATCGCTCGGGGCTCTGGTCATCGCTCTGGGGATGCTGGTAGATAATGCCATTGTCGTCGTAGAAGGTGTTTTGATCGGGGTGCAGAAAGGGCGGACGCGGATGCAGGCCGCGTCCGATATTGTTACCCAGACCAAATGGCCGCTACTGGGGGCCACGGTTATCGCGGTTACCGCTTTTGCGCCTATCGGATTGTCGCAAGACTCGACCGGTGAATATTGTGCCACCCTGTTTAGTGTTCTGTTGATTTCTCTGATGCTGAGCTGGTTTACAGCTATTTCGCTAACCCCGTTTTTTGCCGACTTGTTCTTTAAGGGCGTCAAGAATAAAGGTAATGGCGATGGTGAGGATGATGACCCGTACAAAGGGTTTATTTTTGTCACATACAAGAAAGCGCTGGAAGCTTGCATGAGGAATGCGTGGCTGACTGTGATTGTCTTGATCGCGATGCTTGGTGCAAGTCTGTATGGTTTTACGCAGCTGAAGCAGGCCTTCTTCCCGTCATCGACAACACCGATGTTCATGGTTGATGTGTGGTTGCCGGAAGGAACAGACATTCGTTCGACCAACGATAAGTTGCACGAGCTTGAAGAGTGGGCCAGCCAACAGGAGAACGTCAGCCACGTTTCATCCAGTGCTGGCAAAGGGGCACAGCGTTTTATGCTGACCTATTCGCCGGAAAAAAGCTATGCGGCCTATGGCGAGCTGATTATTCGCGTTAACAGTTATGACGACGTGATGCCGATGCTGAGAAAAGTTAGCGACGAGCTCGACACCAAGCACCCGGACATAGAATACAAGCTTAAGCGTATAGAGCTTGGTCCGTCGTCAGGCTCTAAGATTGAAGCTCGTCTGGTAGGCCCTGATCCGACAGTGCTCCGTAGCCTGGCCCAGCAGGCTATAGACATCATGCGTGCCGATCCCGGAGCCTTTAACGTGCGCCATGACTGGCGTGAACGGACCAAGGTACTTGAGCCTATCTTCAATGAAAGTCAGGCCCGTCGTTACGGCATCACCAAGTCTGACGTCGATGATCTATTGCAGATGGCGTTTTCCGGTTTGTCTGTCGGCCTCTATCGTGACGGTACCAACCTAATGCCGATTGTGGCGCGTTTGCCTGATGAAGAGCGGGTGGATGTCAGTACTATTGAAGGGATGAAGATTTGGAGTCCGGCCATTCAGGGCTACATTCCTATCCAGCAGGTGATGCTTGGAGTGAATGTCATCTGGGAAGATCCGCTGGTGGTGCGTAAGAACCGTAAGCGAATGCTGACTATCATGGCCGATCCTGATCCTTTGGGTGATGAAACGGCGGCGACTCTGCAGGGGCGTATCCAGCCTAAAATCGAAGCACTGGATTTTCCTCCGGGTTATTCTCTGGAGTGGGGTGGTGAGTATGAATCGTCGGCCGATGCCAAGTCGTCACTATTCCAGACCATGCCGATGGGTTATCTGTTTATGTTTTTGATCACCATCTTCTTGTTCAACAAGGTTAAGGAAGCCGTGATTGTCTGGGCGACAGTGCCGCTGGCGATTATCGGGGTGACGACAGGATTGCTGTTGCTGAATACGCCGTTTGGTTTTATGGCGCTGCTGGGCTTTTTGAGTCTGTCGGGCATGCTGGTCAAAAACGGTATCGTTCTGCTCGATCAGATCGAGATTGAAATCAGCAGCGGTAAGGAGAAGTATCAGGCGGTGGTTGATGCGGCCGTAAGCCGTGTTCGCCCGGTGTGTATGGCGGCTATTACCACGGTATTGGGGATGATCCCGCTGCTGCCGGATGTGTTCTTCAAGCCGATGGCGGTAACGATCATGTTCGGGTTGGGCTTTGCAACAGTGCTGACATTGATTGTGGTACCGGTTTTGTACCGGATGTTCCATCACCTGAAAGTACCGCAGGCGGCTTAGGCGCAGTATCCACTCAACTCTAGTGGTTAGATAATCAAAGGGCTCCCGCGGGAGCCCTCTTCTTTGTTTGGTTGTCTTGCCCTGCATGACAGAGCATGGTTATCGGCCGTTTAGCTGGCGATAACTTTCCAGTTCATCTCTTCGCCGGCACGGATAGGGACGACTACGTCACTGCCGAAGGACATGGTCTCCGGTACGGTCCAGCTCTCTTTGGCAAGGGTAATGGTATCGGTATTGCGCGGCAGGCCGTAGAAGTCAGGGCCGTTGAAGCTGGCAAAGGCTTCAAGTTTATCCAGTGCACCTGCCTGCTCGAACACTTCAGCGTAGAGTTCAATAGCAGCGTGTGCGGTGTAGGAGCCGGCACAGCCACAGGCTGACTCTTTGCGACCCTGGGCGTGAGGGGCAGAGTCGGTACCGAGGAAGAATTTAGGGCTGCCGCTGGTCGCCGCTTCAATCAGTGCCTGCTGGTGGATGTTGCGCTTTAGGATTGGCAGGCAGTAGAAATGCGGACGGATCCCGCCAACCAGCATGTGGTTGCGGTTGAACATCAGGTGATGGGCAGTGATGGTCGCACCCACGTTAGGACCGGCGTTGGTAACGAACTCAACGGCGTCCTTTGTTGTGATGTGCTCGACAACAATCTTCAGGTCCGGCATCTGCTCGACAATCGGGGCAAGTACCGTATCAAGGAACGTCTTCTCGCGGTCGAAGATATCGACATCGTGAGTAGTTACCTCACCATGGATAAGCAAAGGCATACCGACCTCTTGCATTGCCTCAAGTGTCGGCATTAGCTTGTCGATGGAGGTCACGCCGGAATCAGAGTTGGTGGTTGCACCTGCCGGGTAGAGTTTTGCCGCATAGATGTGGCCGGTGGCTTTTGCTTTACGAATTTCTTCAGGGGAGGTGTTGTCGGTGAGGTATAGCGTCATTAGAGGGGAGAAGTTGCCTTGAGGTTTTTCGGCAAGGATACGATCGCGGTAGGCTAATGCAGCGTCAGTATCGGTAACCGGTGGAACCAGGTTCGGCATGATGATTGCCCGCCCCATATACTGACTGATATCACGGACGGTATCTTTTAATACCTCGCCATCACGTAAGTGCGTGTGCCAGTCATCAGGACGTGTAATCGAAATTGTCGTCATAATTGCTTCCCTCCCAAAAAATTTGCCCGATTCTAAAAGCATCCCTACCTTAAGTAAAGCGCAATGATCAAACAAAGTAACCAGTTGATGATTTAAAACGCAATCGTTTGCACTTTTTGGTTCTCAGTTGTGAATTGGTTCGGGCTGATAACTCCTGTTGATAAATCAAAGCCAGCAATGATGCTGGCTTTAGTGATTGTTGTCGTAGATGTATCGAAGTTACAGCTTGAATCGCATAACCAGATCATTTTGCTGGTGAGCGAGGCTATCGAGCTTGCTGCTGGCTTCGGCGACTTCTTCCATTGAGCTGTAGTTGGAGTCAGCAATATGGCTGATATCTTCCAGGCTACGGGCTATGGAGGCCGTGGTAGTACGCTGTTCTTCGGCGGCCTGGGCGATTTGCGAGCTCATCTGGCTGATTTCGAAGATGATTGCCTGAATTTCCTCCATCGCGCTATTGGCATCCGAAGCTTGGCTAATACTATTCTCCATCTCACTAACACAGCTTTGCATCACCGATACCGCCTGACCGGAGCGTGACTGCAGGCTTTGAATCATGGTTTCAATTTCCGCTGTCGAGTCGGTGGTACGCTTGGCCAGTACGCGAACCTCGTCGGCCACGACCGCAAAGCCGCGACCCTGATCGCCGGCCCGAGCTGCTTCAATGGCCGCATTCAGTGCCAGTAGGTTGGTTTGATCGGCGATGTTGCGAATAACATCCAGAATTGAACCGATACTGCTGCTCATCTCCTGAAGCTTTGATACCGCATTCACAGACTCGTCCAGACGCTCGGAGAGCTGGTGGGCGGTGTTGATATTGCGACTCATGACTTCGCGACCGGTGTTGGAGGCTTTCTCTACCTCGTGTACCCGCTCCATGGTGTTTTGTGCACTGTGTGAGACATCAGTCACAGATTGTTCCATCTCGGTCATGGCAGTGGCAACAGAAGCCGTTTGTTGTCGTTGCTCGTTGAGACGGTTTTTGGCTTCGGTGGTTGTTGACTGGTTTTCCTCGGCAACCGATGTCAGGTCCTGCGATGCCTCGCTGAGCTTGCCCAGTACCTCTTGTAGATTATCAGCCAGTGTATTGATATGACGGCTGAGTTTGTTGAATTCGACGAAATTGTTGTTGTCGCTACGTTTGGTCATATCACCTTTGGTGAGTGCTTCCAAAGTCTTAAGTGTTGACTCAAGCGGCTTGCGGACACTTTGCGCCAGATACCAGCCGATGAAAACGGCGAACAGGGTTGCACCGATACCAATCAGAATGGCATTGGTCAGCCCACGGCTATAGGCGCTGTCGGCATTGGCGATCGCGTTCTCCATGTAATCATCGGCCTTGGTTCTGAAGGTATCGAGCAGGTTGGTGGCCTGATCGATTTCAGCAGCCAGTGTTGCGATGTTGTCGTAGAGGCGGTTGCGGGCTTCAATGTAGCGGAAGTGCACATCCAGCACGCCGCCGGACTTGCCGATATCAAGGGTGTATTGTGCGATCGATTTGTCGAAAGTCCCTTTGAGTTCCGGAATCAGTGAGGTCAGTGAGCGATAGGCGTTACCGAGGTGGTTGACGTTTCGCTTGTTGCTTTTGACGGCTTTCTCGATGACTGTGATGTTATCTGTCGCCAGGGCGTCAGAGGTGATGGTTTCAGTCTGGCGAAGCTTGATGAAATAGTTCTTCGCGATCATTTTGACAGAAATACTGCTTTGATCTTCGATGTACTCTTTCATCCGTGTATTTAGCTCGTTGTGGAGCTGCTGGAAACGGCGTGCTGACTGCAACCGTGCTTCCTGTGCGAGCAACTGGGCACGATAGTTATCCATGGCGACATGGGCTTCAGAAAAATACCGTTCTTCAAGGGCGATAAGCTCGCTCAATTGGGTGCTTAGGGCATCATTACCCGCCGCGGCTTCTCGGAGCTGATCAAGTGCTGCGATAAAGGCGGTGTGGGCCTGACTGAAGTTTTCTTCGTAGGCCTTCATCCGTTCCGGATTCTGGCTGGTGAGAAAGTCTTTGAAGATTTTGTCGGCGGCAAGAAGTCGAACACTGGTCTGGTTGGCGGTAGACACCAGCGGTAGGGCATCAGATGTGACCGTTTTTAGTTGGTTGTGGATCCTGTTTGTTCCATCCAGCATCAGAAAAATGGTTGCAGCAAACAGTATGACCATCACCGCAAAACCAGTGTACATACGTCGAATGACAGAGGTCTGTCTTGTTGTCTTCATAATATCCCTAAACTCTGGCAAACGTGGGCGACAGCAAGCCCACATAAAGTACATTAATACGAAGCTGTAATTATGTTATTGACCTTCGTATAAATTGTGATGTTGTAATTTTAAGTAGCAAAAAAAGCGTACTAAAAAAGACAAAATCGACACATACCACTCTAGCATCTTGCCATGGGGAGGAGCAGTAGCAGCAAATGATAAATGAAATTCTGCACTACATACTTTGACGGCGGCATCAAAAAATAACTTAATTTATGAAATATTTACTGGATTAATGATTTAAAACGGTGTTCAATATTGCTCTATAGTTTGGACTCAAGCATACTCCAGTAACAGGAGATAACCTGAGACACAACATAGTAAATGGAGCATGATATGGCAGAAGAAACTATCTTCAGTAAAATTATTCGTAAGGAAATTCCGGCAGATGTCTTATATCAGGATGATTTAGTGACTGCATTTCGGGATATTAATCCGCGTGCGCCAAGCCATATCCTAATTATTCCCAACAAGCTTATCCCTACGGTCAATGATGTTGAAGCGGATGATGAAGCCATGATGGGACGCCTGTTTACGGTTGCACGTAAGCTGGCAGAGAAAGAAGGGGTATCTGAGGATGGATACCGCCTGATTGTTAACTGCAACCCGCATGGCGGTCAGGAAGTGTACCACATTCATATGCACCTTCTTGCCGGTCGTCCATTAGGCCCGATGCTGGTTGGGTAAGTAACAATAGATCGCCGTGATAGCCGCGGGAACTATTATTGCTGGGCTAGGTCTGAGTGGATTATGTTCTCTTACCATGAACACTCAGACTTTTTTGTTCTTGAAAATGGGTTACTAACACAATGCTAAAACGTGCCGCAGTGCTGATGTTATCGCTGAGCATAACGGCCTGTGCGAACTTGTCGACTCAGAGTTTATTCAGTCATTACAGCGCGTCGAATGCGCAGGTTCACCAAGCCCTGCAGCAGGGTAATTACACCGAGGCGGTCGAAGCCCTCCCTGATGCCCCGGCAGGAGATATCCTTGACGGGATGGAGCGGGGACGGGTGAATTTTGTTGCCGGGCAGTACCCGGACAGTTTTGCCGCGCTTCAGCGTGCAGATATGGCGGTCAAAGAGCAGCAGCGCCAGGCAGTTATCCAGCTGTCCGAAGGCCTGAATCAGGCCGGAGCACTGTTGACCAATGACAATATGATCACCTACCAGCCCGCGGATTACGAGCTGGGTTTTATGCACCTTTATCTTGCTCTTAACTATATCCAACAAAAGGATCTGGAAGGGGCGCTGGTTGAGGTACGACGAGCCAACCAGGTTCAGGAAGCGGCCAAGAAACTGCGCGAGGCTGAGCTTGGTCAGGCGGCGCAGGAAGCACAGCGCAAGGGGCTGAACCAGAATCTCGGTGCCGTACTGGCCCGTTACCCGGATGCCGGGGAGAAGCTCGCCAATGTACAAAATGGCTACTTGTTTTACCTGTCGGGTATTTTGTATGAGGCCGACGGTGACCTGAACAGTGCCTATATAGACTATAAGCGGGCCCTGGCGGTCGCACCGAACAATATGTATATCGCCAATACCGTATTGCGGCTGGCGACGCGAATGCAGATGACCGAGGATCTTACCCGGCTGCAGGCGCGGTATGGCAAATACACTCCGGCCAAGGCGGGAGAAGGCCGGGTGGTAATTCTGGACGAACAGGGGGTTGTTCTGGCCCGAGACGGATGGCGCTTACCTCTGTGGCTGCAGGACAGTCGCGGAGACGGGGTGATTTATAACCTGTCATTGCCTTACTACCGGAATTCCACTCGTTCGCCGATGAGTACATTGGTGCTCGATGATAAGCCCGTTAACGGGAGTGAGCTGGCGAACGTCGACAATATGGCCAGGAACAGCCTGAACGAAGAGCTGCCGGTGATTGTTGTCCGCCAGGCATTGCGGGTTTTGGCGAAAGATGAAGTCAGGAAGTCGGCAGCGAAGAATGGCAATGAACTGGGCAATGTGCTCGCCAACATTTTTAATACGCTGACCGAGCAACCGGATACCCGAAGCTGGCAATCTCTACCATCTTCAATCAGTATGTATCATACTGATTTACAAGCAGGGACACATAAACTCAGCTGGAGCGGCCAGAGCCTGGACATCAAGGTTGCGGCAGGACGAACCACAATGGTCTGGGTTTCCCGTCAGGGAAATCAGCTTAGCTGGTGGTCGGTATTGTTAGGGGAGAGTTAATGATGAAATATATTTCTGTCTTGGTGTTCGCGCTGGCGCTTTCCGCCTGTTCGTCGACAACATCGGGGATCAGCATTGAAAGCAGCAACCAAAACGTAGTGATTGGCAACTCATCGCTGGCAGGCCAGATTGAAATCGAGAAGGCGATAGTTGCTGAAGCGAACGGCTTGATGAAGGCGGGTGTACCCGTTACCAGTAAAGTCGATTCGGATATGAAGTTGCAATACCGCTTCTACTGGTACGATGCTCAGGGGTTGGAAGTCTACGGCAGTGACAGTCCGTGGCGCCAGTTCGTACTGCATGGCCGCGACTCTGTTACTTTGCAGGCGGTTGC